>NZ_JBTCWL010000001.1:0-121754 GCF_054325275.1 Oryzihumus sp. | reverse complement strand
CAGCCCGTGCCGTCCGCGGGCGATCAGCAACAACACCACGGCGGCGCAGGCGAGCAGCTCCGGCCACTGACCGACCCGGTCGGCGAGGGTCAGGCCCGAGCGCACCGGCAGGACGCCGGCCAGCAGCGCCGCGGTGAACAGCGTGGTGCGCTGGTGCGCGACGCCATCGGGGGTGATCAGCGCGCTCACGCCGACCGTGGAGACGTGCACCACCGAGCGTCCGTGCTCGACCGCGCGCACCCGGGAGATGGCCAGCTGCTGCTCGGACTCGTCGGTGTAGCCGAACGTGGCGTTGTTGGTCTGCACCAGCAGCAGGTTGGCGCCATGGGTCACCGTGTCGCGCACGAGCCCGTCGTAGGCGACCTCGAAGCAGATCACCGGTCCGGCGGCCAGCGTCCCCGCCGTGCGGGAGGGCACCCGGAACACCGCGGGGGCGGGCCCGGGGGCCATGTCGCTGCGAACCAGGTCGACCTTGTCGTTGAGGTGGCGGAAGAAGGAGCGGTAGGGGATGTACTCCGCGAACGGCACCGGGTGCTGCTTGACGTAGCGCTGGGTCACCCCCTCGCCGGGACGGTAGAGCAGGCTGGCGTTGGAGATCCGGGGGCTCGGCTCCTCCAGCACCGCGCCGACGACCACCGGGGCGGCGATGTCGTCCACGGCGGCGTTGATCACCGCCGCGGCGTCCCCGTTGCGCAGCGGGTCGATGTCGCTGGAGTTCTCCGGCCACACGACCAGGTCCGGGCGCTCCTTGGCGCCGGCCCGGACGGACGCGGCCGCGGCGTGGGTGACGGTGGCGTGGTTGTCCAGCACCCTGCGGCGCTCGGCATTGAACTCCAGGCCCGCCCGGGGGACGTTGCCCTGCACCGCCATCACCGGGGCGCGGGGCCCGTCGACCGGGGTGGGCACCAGGGCCGGGGCCAGGGTCAGTGCCACGGCGCCCGCGAGCGCGGGCAGGGCGCCGAGCCACCCCGAGACGGGTATGCCGTGTCCCGGGCCCTCCCAGCGCAGCCGCGCGACCGCGACGGCCAGCAGCCCGCCGGCGAGCGCCGTCCCGAACGTCACCGCGGGAGCGCCGGCGAGGGCGGCCAGGTGCAGCAGCGGGGAGTCGGCCTGGCTGAAGGCCAGTCTCCCCCAAGGGAACCCGCCGAACGGGGTGGCCGAGCGCAGCGCCTCCTGGGCGACCCAGAGCAGGGCCACGACGACCGGGCGCACCGGTGCCCGACCGCTGAGGGTGCGCGGGCGCTGCAGGAGGCCGGCGGCGGCACCCAGCAGCGCGACGTACAGCGCCTCCAGGACGCTCAGGGCCACCCAGGGGACGGCGCCGACGTAGATGCCGGACCAGGACAGCAGCGGCAGGAAGCAGGCCAGCCCGGCGACCAGGCCGAACAGGGCGCCGCGGGCCGGGCCGGCCCCACGGGTCGCGAGCGCGAGCAGGGCCACGCCGACCGGCGTCAGCGGCCAGAGGTCATGGGAGGGGAAGGCGAGCCACAGGCCCAGGCCGGCGAACAGGGCGAGGGCGTAGCGGTGCACGCGGCACACGGTAGGCCACGGACCCGGGAGATACGGAAGGACCCGCGTTGCCGTTGGGACCAGCGCCGACCCGACAGGCTGCCGGAGCGGGCTGTTGTCTACTAAGCACGCGGGTCCTTCCGTCGTCCGCCTCCACCCCTCCGGGTGGGCACTGGGCGTACACAGCGCCGTGGGTCTGGAATGCGTGGCGGCTGCGCGCGCAAGCCGCCAGGGGCCCCGTCAGCTGTCTCCTACCCCGTCCCCCTGGTGATGCAGATCCGTGTCGGACAACCCCACGGAATCTACCCAGTCCTCGGGTGCTGTCAACCCCTTGTTCACCTGCGAAAACGCCTGTTGCCGCAGGTCGGCGCGGTGGGCGAATCCGCTGTGTTGAGAAGGAATTGGTGATGTCCCCGGCGTGTCGCGCGGGACACGCCGGGGACACTGCGCAGCGGTGCCTCAGCCGACGGGCGGGACGACCACGACGCCGCGCGCGGTCGTGGCCACGATCGGCTCGGCGAAGGCGTCCGCGGCGGACTCCCCCCGCTCCGGGTTGCCCCGGGCGACGACCCGCACGGCGAAGCTCATCTCCCGGCTGCGGGTGCCCACCCGCTCGAGCCGGGCCTCGATCTCGATGCAGTCGCCGGCGCGCAGCGGGGCGAGGAACTGCACGTCGCTGTAGGAGGCGAACAGGCCCTCGTCACCGTCGGTGCGGATGCACAGCTCCGTGGCGACGTCGCCGAACGCGGCCAGGGAGTAGGCCCCGTCGACGAGGTTGCCCGCGTAGTGGGCGTGGCTGTAGGGCACGTAGCGCCGGTGGGTGACCGTGGTGCCGACCTGCTCGGGCGTGGCGCGGGGGCTCATCGGGCGTGCTCCTTCTTCTCGGCCAGCATGTGCACGAGGTAGGACGCCACCTCGCCGGGCGTCGTGCCCTTGCCGAAGATGTGGTCGACGCCGAGCCTGCCGGCCGAGCCCTCCTCGAAGCGCGGGCCGCCGGCGACGAGCAGCGGCACCTTGCCGGCCGGGTAGGCCTCACGGAACGCCGCCGACATCGTCGTCGTGTTGTGGATGTGGGCGTCCTTCTGGGTGACCACCTGGCTGACGAGGACGGCGTCGGCCTTCTCCGCCTTCGCCCGGGCGACGAGGTCGGGCACGAGCACCTGGGCGCCGAGGTTCACGACCTTGATCTCCCGGTAGTACTCCAGGCCCTTCTCCCCTGCGAACCCCTTGATGTTGAGGATCGCGTCGATGCCCACGGTGTGGGCATCGGTGCCGATGCAGGCCCCGACCACGACCAGCTTGCGGCGCAGCCGGGACTTGATCGCGGCGTTGACCTCCTTGGCCGACAGCAGCGGGTACTCCCGCTCCACGACCTTGACCTCACGCAGGTCGACGAGGTGGTTGACGCTCCCGTAGACCACGAAGAACGTGAAGTCCGGGCCCATCGCCTTGGCGTGCACCAGGAGCGCCGGCTCGATGCCCATCTTCTTCGCCAGCTGCAGCGCCGCGCCCTCGGCCCGCTTGTCGTGCGGGATGGGCAGGGTGAAGGACACCTGCACCATGCCGTCGCCGGTGGTGTCGCCGTAGGGGCGGATCAGGTCAGGAGCCTGGGTATCGCGGGTGGTCGCCTCCGCGGGGGCGTTGCCGTTGCCGCTCACTGCCGTGCTCACTTGGCGGACTCCTTCTGCTCCAGCAGGGTGATCGCGGGGTTGTCGTAGCCGTCGGCGCGCTTGACGACGCCGTCGAGGCCCTTGCCGGCGTCGGCCGGGCGCTTCATCAGCCCGAACGTGCCGTCCGCGATGGCCGACAGCAGCGGCGGGTCGCCGGCCGCGTCGGAGTCGTGGACGATCTGCTCGAGCAGGTCGATCGCCTCGGAGAGGACCTGCCGAGCGCGGGTCTGGATGAAGCCGTCACGCGGCGGGTGGAAGTCCTCGGTCAGGCCGCCCGCGGCGTTCATGACGTAGCGGACGTTCTGCAGCGCCAGGTCACGGTCGGACAGGAACGGGGTGACCACGGCCTCGGTCATCATGCCGACCAGCAGGATGCCCTGGCCGGTCATCGCGCCGACGAGGTTGAAGAACCCGTCGAGCAGGTAGCCGCGGAAGACGTCGCCGGTCATGTGCTTGGTCGGCGGCATCCACTTCAGCGGTGCGTGGGGGAACAGCTGGCGGGCGAGCATGGCGTGGGCCAGCTCCATCCGGAAGCTGTCCGGCAGGTCGGGGTTGATCTCGAACGCGTGGCCCAGGCCGAGCTGCCAGTCCTGCAGCCCCGCCTCCTTGGCGAAGTACTCGTTGAGCAGCTGACTGACTGTGACGGTGTGCGCCGCCTCGACCGCGTCGGCGGTGGTCAGGTAGTTGTCCTCGCCGGTGTTGATGATGATCCCCGCCCGGGCGTGGATCTGGCGCGAGAACCGTTGGTCCACAAAGGTCCTGATCGGGTTGATGTCGCGGAAGAGGATGCCGTACATCGAGTCGTTGAGCATCATGTCGAGCCGCTCGAGGCCGGCCAGGGTGGCGATCTCGGGCATGCACAGACCGGAGGCGTAGTTGGTCAGCCGGATGTAGCGGCCCAGCTCCTTGCTCGTCTCGTCCAGGGCGGCCCGCATGAGCCGGAAGTTCTCCTGGGTGGCGTAGGTGCCGGCATACCCCTCTCGGGTGGCGCCCTCGGGCACGTAGTCCAGCAGCGACTGCCCGGTGGAGCGGATCACCGCGATGACGTCGGCGCCCTCGCGGGCGGCGGCCTGGGCCTGCGGGATGTCCTCGTAGATGTCGCCGGTGGCCACGATGAGGTAGATCCACGGCCGCTGCTTCGGGTCGCCGTGCCGCTTGATGAGCCGGTCGCGGGTGGCGCGGTTCCTGTCGATGCGGGTCATCCCCGGCTTGACCGTGCGCATCGCCAGGGATCGCGCGGCCGTGAGGTCGCGGCCCTCCGGCAGGCGGAACGACACCGAGCCGGCGGCGGCCTTCTGGGCCAGGGTCAGCAGGTCGGCGGCCTCGCCACGGCGCAGGGCGTCGAAGACTGGCGTGGTGACACCGTGCTCGAGTCCGACCTCGTCACGCACCCGGGAGACCAGGTGGTTGACCCACGGGACGCGTTCGTGGTCGGCGCCGGCCAGGCCGGCCAGGCGCAGCACCGCGCGCTCGACGGAGACCGTCGTGTGCGTCCGGGCCATCTTGACGACCGGCGCGCCGGCCTTGCGGGCCAGGGACCTGGCCTTGCGGACGACGGTCGGGTCGAGCTCGAGCTTGGCGGGTTGGCTCATGTGAGAGCACCTTCACGGTCGAAGACGGTGCGGCCGCGGATGACGGTCCGCAGGTTCACGGGCAGGTCGGCACCGGGGCTCAGGTCGGGCAGGCCAGGTGTCCCGGAGCGGGGGTCGGTGCTCCACGTCTGGATCCGGTCGTCCGGCGCCTGGACGACGAGGTCACCCACGGACCAGATCGCAAAGGAGGCAGGCTGGCCCAGGTCGAGGTAGCCCCGGTCGTCGATGCCCCCGGCGCGCCAGCCGCCGCGGGTGTGCGCCAGGAACGCCGAACGGGCGGAGATGCGCTGCTCGGGGTTGTGGTGGTTGACGCAGGCGCGGATCGCCTGCCACGGCGCGAACGGCGTGACCGGGGTGTCCGAGCCCAGCGCCAGGGACATCCCTGCGGCGGCCATCGAGGCGACCGGGTTCATGGCCAGGGCGCGCTCGGCACCCAGCCGCGCGGCATACATGCCGGCCTCGCCGCCCCAGGCGGCGTCGAAGGCGGGCTGGACGCTGGCGTGGACGCCGAGGTCGACCAGGGCGGCGATGGCGTCCGCGTCGGGCATCTCCAGGTGCTCCAGCCGATGGCGGGCGCGGCGCACCACGTCGGCGCCGACCTGCTCGGCGGCGGCGCGCAGCCCCGCCACGACCGTCTCGACGGCGGCGTCGCCGATGACGTGGAAGCCGGCCTGGACGCCGGCGAGGCTGCAGGCGCTCACGTGGTCGCGCACCTGCTCGACGCTGAGGTAGGCGCAGCCGTGGGTGTCCTCGTCGGCGTAGGGCCGGCGCACGCGGGCGGTGCGCGACCCGACCGAGCCGTCGGCGCACAGGTCACCGGCCAGGCCGCGGGCACCGTGCCGGGCGACCAGGTCACGCGCCGCCTGCTCGTCCTCGACCAGCTCGCCCCAGTAGGCCATCACCTGCGGGCCGTCGCCGCGGTCCCCGGCAGCGATGACGGTGGCCAGGTCCTCGGCGCTGCTCAGGTGCGGTGCGCCGTGCTCGTGGACCAGCCCGATGCCGGCCTGCGCGGCGGCCTTCAGGGCCAGGTCGACGTGGCGGCTGCGGTCGGCCGGGGTGATGCCGGCGTGGAACGCCTCCCGGGCCAGGTGGTGCGCCTCGCGCAGGACCAGGCCGCTCTCGTGCCACCCGTCGCGGCCGCGAGCGCCGCTGGCCGCGGCCAGGGCCGAGGAGACCACCGCGGAGTGGGCGTCGATGCGCGGCATGTAGACCACGCCGCCATAGGAGGCCCGGTCCAGCTCGGCGCTGGTGGCGGCGCGCCCCTCGGGCCAGGCCCGCTCGTCCCAGGAGTGGGCGTAGACGGGGCGCCCCTGGCGGGCGCGGGCGGCGGTCTCGATGCGGGACAGCGCCTCGGCCAGGGACAGTGAGTCGGACAGGTCGACGCCCTCCAGCGACAGGCCGGTCATCGACGTGTGCACGTGGGCGTCGACAAAGGTCGGGGTGACCAGGGCGCCGTCGAGGTCGACCACCTCGTCGACGGCGTCGGCGTGGCCGGCGGCCGCCTCCTCACCGCCGATCCACGCGATCTCGTGGCCGGTGACGACCATGGCGGTGGCGAACGGGTCGACGGGGCTGTAGACGAAGCCCCCACGGTAGAGAGTGCTCACGGGGTCACAGTCTGCTCGTGCGCCAGGCGTCCCTCGAACAGGGCCCGCACCGCGGCGTTGCCGCGCAGCAGCGACAGGGCGTAGTCGGCGTGCCCGGGGACGTAGCCGTTGCCGACCAGCATCCGCACGTCGGCGGCGAGGCCCTCGGCGCCGAGCGCCGCGGCGGCGAAGTTGGTGGCCATGGAGAAGAAGATGACCGTGCCGCCCTGGGCGGTCGACAGGATCGCCGGCTGCTCGCAGCCGGGCACGTCGACACAGACCACGGTGATGTCGGCGGGCCCCCCGGCGGCCTCGACCGCGCCGGACAGGCCCAGCGGCGAGCGCGCGTCGGCGATGACCACCTCGTCGGCCAGCCCGGTGCCGCGCAACAGGTCGGCCTCGGCCTCGAACGGCACGACCGCGACCCGGCGGCCGGCCCCGGCGTCGGCGGCAGCGGCCAGGGACAGCGAGCCGGACTTGCCGGCGCCGCCCAGGACGAGGACCGAGGGGATCTGCCCCCGGTCGGTGTACTCGCGCACCACCCGGGCGACCAGCGCCGGCGCCCCGCACACGTCCATGACCATCAGGGCCAGCTCGGGATCGAGGTCGGCGGGCAGCTTGGCCGCGATGGAGCGGCCGAACAGGATGGCGTGGCCCTCGGCCGGGACCCGCTCGGAGCGGCCGTCCCAGCGGGCAAGCCCGTCGGTGAGGGCCAGCGGGGTGAGCGAGAGGGACACCAGGGTGGCCACCTGGTCGCCGGGGACGAGACCGAGCGGGCTGTCCGGGCCGACCTCCTCGACAGTGCCGATGAGCATGCCCCCGGAGCCGGTGACGGGGTTCTGCATCTTGCCCCGGGTGGCGACGATGTCGAGGACCGCGGCCCGCACCGCCTCGCCGTCGACCTCCCCGGCCGGCGTGCGGTGGGCCTCGGCGAGCTGACGGTAGGAGGCGGCGTCGAGGTTGAGCGTCTCGACGGCGATGCGCACCTCGTCGGGCCAGACCTGCGGCGTGGCATCGAGGCGCTGGGCCGCCTGCGGCAGGGTGATCCGCTCCCCCGCCGGCTCCAGCACCCGGTGCAGGCCGACCGGCGAGCTCGGGGTGGTGCGCACGTCGTTCACAGCGGTTCCTCCATCAGCGGCGTCGGGAAACAGATCTTGCGGTGAGTCTTGCAGTTCACCGCAAGTTCTCCCGTATCCTGCCAGTCATGAGCGCGAAGATCGAGCAGCCCTACGCCTACCGCCGTCGTGAGCTGGTGGAGCCCGACTGGACCCGCCTGCCCGGCTGGAAGGACGTCACGGCCGCCGAGTGGGCCAGCGCCCAGTGGCAGCGCGCGCACTGCGTGAAGAACATCAAGCAGCTGCGCGAGCTCATGGGCGACCTGCTCACGGAGGCGTTCTACCTCGACCTCGAGCGTGACCAGGCCGAGCGCGCGACCATGTCGATGCTCGTGCCGCCGCAGATGATGAACACGATGGTCCCCTCGACCGACGGCCCCATGCCGGCGGCAGGCGCCGAGTTCACCGCCGCGTTCTACGCCGACCCGGTCCGGCGCTACATGCTCCCGGTGTTCAGCGACCGGCGCACCGACTGGCCCTCGCACCCCTACTCCTCGCGCGACTCCCTGCACGAGCACGACATGTGGGTGGCCGAGGGGCTGACCCACCGCTACCCGACCAAGGTGCTCGCCGAGCTGCTGCCGACCTGCCCGCAGTACTGCGGGCACTGCACGCGCATGGACCTCGTCGGCAACTCCACGCCGACCGTGGCCAAGCTGAAGTTCGACCTCAAGCCGGTCGACCGCTACGCCGCGATGCTGGCCTACCTGGGCAACACGCCCTCGGTTCGCGACGTGGTCGTCTCCGGTGGCGACGTGGCCAACATGCCGTGGAAGAACCTCGAGTCCTTCCTGGACCGGCTGTTGGAGATCGACAACATCCGCGACATCCGCCTGGCGACCAAGGCGCTCATGGGCCTGCCGCAGCACTGGCTGGCCGACGACGTCGTCGAGGGCGTGGGCCGGGTGGCCCGCAAGGCGCGTGAGCGCGGGGTGTCCCTGGCGATCCACACCCACGTCAACACCGCCCAGTCCGTCACCCCGGCGGTCGCCGCGGCGACGAAGGCGATGCTCGACGCCGGGGTGCGCGACGTGCGCAACCAGGGCGTGCTCATGCGGGGCGTCAACGACAGCACCGAGGCGCTGCTGGACCTGTGCTTCGCCCTGCTCGACGGCGCCTCGATCACGCCGTACTACTTCTACATGTGCGACATGATCCCGTTCAGCGAGCACTGGCGGATGTCGCTGGCCGAGGCCCAGCACCTGCAGCACTCCATGATGGGCTACCTGCCCGGCTTCGCCACCCCGCGCATCGTGTGCGACGTGCCGTTCGTCGGCAAGCGCTGGGTGCACCAGGTCGACTCCTACGACACCGAGCGCGGCATGTCGTACTGGCGCAAGAACTACCGCACCTCGATCGAGGGCGCGGACACCGAGGCGCTCTCGCGCGAGTTCGTCTACTACGACCCGATCTACACCCTGCCCGAGGCCGGCCAGCAGTGGTGGGCCCAGCACGGCGGGCACGAGGAGGCCCACGCGGCCGCCGTCGAGCAGGCCCGTGCCTCCCGCGAGGCCGCCGAGGCCCAGGCCCTCGACCCGGTGCCCAGCCACTCCGTCCACGCCTGAGCCCCCCGCGCGGGCCTACCCGCGCCCACCCAGGTATGCCGTGCCCCTCACCGTGAGGGGCACGGCATACCCGTTCCCGTGGGCCGGTGACGTCCTACGGTGGAGCTGGTGCGGGCCACCGGGGCCGGCGGGGAGGACACAAATGGACCTGAGCAAGTGTGCCGTGGCGACGCAGGTCGCCGTCTCGGACGAGCGGCGGGCGGTCGCCTTCTACGAGGGCGTCCTGGGGCTGACGCGCGGACCGGGCGCGCACGAGGGTAGCTGGGCCTACCCGTGCGGGGCCGGGACAGTGCTTCACGTGTACGTGGCGCCGGCCCACGCGGGCACGGCCACGGGCACGGTGGCGCGCTTCGACGTCGAGGACGTCGCCCGGGCCGTGGAGGAGCTCTCCGCCCGAGGGGTGACCTTCGAGCGGTACGACGTGCCCGTGGCGACCGACGAGCGCGGCATCCATGACTCCGGCTACGGCAAGGTCGCGTGGTTCACCGACCCCGACGGCAACACCTTTGCGCTCGAGCAGGTCTGAGGGTCGCCACTGCCCGGTCACCGCGCGTGGCTAGGGTCGGGCGCATGGGCAAGGCGAAGCAGGGCAGCACCGGGACGCCGGCGACGGTCGCGCTGACCCGGGCCGGGGTGGCGTTCGAGGCGCGCAGCTACGAGCACGACCCGGCCGCACCCTCCTACGGCCTGGAGGCGGCGCAGGCGCTCGGCGTGCCGGCCGAGCGGGTTTTCAAGACCCTGCTGGTGCAGGGCGAGAGTGGCCTGGCCGTGGGGATCGTGCCCGTCGACCGGCAGCTCGACCTCAAGGCCGTCGCGGCGGCGCTGGGCGCCAAGAAGGTGGCCATGGCCGACCCGGCGGCCGCCGAGCGCAGCACCGGCTACGTCGTCGGCGGTATCAGCCCGATCGGCCAGAAGCGGGCGCTGCCCACGGTGCTGGACGACAGCGCCCTGGCCCACGTCACCGTGCTGGTCTCCGGTGGGCGGCGCGGGCTGGACCTCGAGCTCGCCCCGGCGGACCTGGTCACGGTGACAGGCGCGACAACCGCTCCGATCGCCCGCTAACCTCGTCCCATGACATCCGTGCGCCAGTCCTGGTGGGCCGCCTGAGGGCGGACCTGTCCGGCGCACGCGCACACACCACCAGGGCCGCCTCGACGAGGCGGCCCTGTCGTGTCCCCGGCCACCCGTCGACGCACCCACCTTCGACGAAAGGCCACGACCATGACCACCGTCTCCGGCATCACCCCCTCGGGGCGGCTCACGCTGGGCAACCACCTCGGTGCCTTGCGCCGCTTCGCCGACGACCCCGAGGGGTTCTACTTCGTCGCCGACCTGCACGCCATGACCATGCCCCACGACGGCCGCCTGCTGCGGGAGCTGACCCGGGAGACCGCCGTGCTCATGCTGGCGGCCGGGGTGCGGCCCGGGCGGGTGTTCCTCCAGTCCGATGTCCCGGCACACGCCCAGCTGGCCTACCTGCTGGAGTGCACGGCCAGCGTCGGCGAGCTGTCGCGGATGATCCAGTTCAAGGAGAAGAGCGCGCGCACCGGGGACCGGTCGGTCCGCGCCTCGCTGTTCACCTACCCGTGCCTGATGGCGGCGGACATCCTGCTGTACGGCGCGCGCACCGTGCCGGTCGGCGGCGACCAGGACCAGCACGTGGAGCTCACCCGCGACCTGGCCCTGCGGTTCAACCGGGAGCACGGCGAGGTGTTCGTCGTGCCCGAGCTGCACCGGGCGGCGCTCGCGGCCCGGGTCGCCGACCTGACGGACCCCACCCGCAAGATGAGCAAGTCCGCGCCCGATGCCGCCATGGGCGTGGTCCGCCTGCTCGACACCCCGGAGGTCGTCCGCCGCAAGGTGATGCGTGCGGTCACCGACATCGACGGCACGGTGCGGCACGACCCGGTGGCCAAGCCGGGCGTGAGCAACTTGCTGGAGCTGCTGGCCGCCTGCACGGGCGGGGAGCCGGCGGCGCTCGCGGCCGGCTACACCTCCTACGGCGCGCTCAAGGCCGACGTCGCCGACGCGGTCGTCGCCACCCTGGAGCCGGTGCAGCAGCGGTATGCCGCGCTGGTCGCCGACCCCGCCGCGGTGGGAGAGGCGCTGGACCTCGGGGCGCGCCGGGCGCGGGACCACGCCGAGCCCCGGCTCCACGCCGCGATGGCGGCCGTCGGGCTGGGCCACGTCGCCTGACCTGACCCCTTTGCGCACGTTGGTGCTGCTGGACGCACCGGAAGCCGGCCATCCAGCAGCACCAACCTGCGCAAAGGCACGTTGACGCGGTCCGGGGGCGGTCCTACCGTCGAAAGGTCGTCCTGACGGCGAACGGAGCACCCCATGAGCCTGCCGACCCCTCCCCCGCTGGCACCGGTGCCCGACACGCTGCCCGCGCACACGGCATACGGCGTGGACGGCCTGGCACACCACCACGGGCCGGGCTGCTTCTGGGACCTGGCCGAGTGCGGCTGGCACTGCGCGCCCGCGGCCGCGACGACGCCGCCGGCCCCGGACCCGGTCATCGACCCCGGCTGCCCCGACGTGGCCTGAGCCGGGTCAGCCCTGGCGCTCGGGCGGCACGGGGCGGCCCTCCCACGGCGTGGACAGCACGACCGTGGTGCGGGTGGAGACGTTGGCCGCCGCCCGGACCCGGGCCAGCAGGTCCTCCAGGTCGCCCGGCGAGCCGACCCGCGCCTTGAGGATGTAGCTCTCCACGCCGGCCACCGAATGGCACGCCTCGAGGTCGCCGAGCCCGGTGAGCCGATCCGGCACGTCGTCCGGGGCCGCGGGGTCCAACGGGGAGACGGAGATGAACGCGGTCAGCGGCAGGCCGAGCGCGTCGTGGTCGACGATGGCCCGGTAGCCGCGGATGACGCCCCGCTCCTCGAGCCGGCGCACCCGCTGGTGCACCGCCGAGGTCGACAGACCCGTCGCCCTGCCCAGGTCGGTGTAGCTCATCCGGCCATCGGCGGTCAGCAGCTCGATGATCTGTCGGTCCAGGTCCTCCACGCCGCAAGGGTACGGGCCCGCGGGGCGCGGTGGCGCCAGGTTGCCCGGGTGCGACGATGTGGCCCATGACCGAGCGACTCATGCTGCTGGACTCCGCGAGCCTGTACTTCCGGGCGTTCTACGGCGTGCCGGACCGGCGCCGCACCCCGCAGGAGCCGCCGACCAACGCCGTGCGCGGGTTCCTGGACATGATCGCCACGTTGGTCACCACGCACGCACCGACCCACCTGGTGGCCTGCTGGGACAACGACTGGCGCCCGGCGTTCCGGGTGGCGGCCATCCCGACGTACAAGACGCACCGGCTCGCCAGCGGCAGCGACGCCGTCGAGGACACGCCCGAGGACCTCGTGCCGCAGGTGCCGGTCATCCGGGACGCGTTGCAGGCGCTGGGGATCGCGCGGGTCGGCGCCGACGGCTACGAGGCCGACGACGTCATCGGCACGCTGACCCACCTGGCCGGGGGCCGGATGCCCGTCGACGTGGTCACCGGCGACCGCGACCTGTTCCAGCTCGTCGACGACGCCGCCGGTGTGCGGGTCCTCTACACGGCCCGTGGCGGGGTGCGCGACGCCGACGTGGTCACCCAGGACTTCCTCCGTGCGAAGTACGCCGTGGCGACCGGTGCGGCGTACGCCGACATGGCCACGCTGCGCGGGGACACCAGTGACGGGCTGCCCGGCGTGCAGGGCATCGGGGAGAAGACCGCGGCAACCCTCATCGCCCGGTACGGCGACCTGGCCGGCGTGCGCCGTGCCCTCGCCGAGGGTGACCCCCAGATCAAGGGCGCGCAGCGGACCCGCCTCGAGGCCGCCAGCGACTACCTCGACGCGGCGCCGACCGTGGTGCAGGTGGCCCGGGACGCGCCCGTCGGAGAGGTCGACGGCGTGCTGCCCGGCGCCGTCGCCGACCCGGTGCTGATGTCGCGGCTGGCTGCCGACTTCGGCTTGGCCGGCTCGTTCAACCGCGTGCTGGCCGCGTTCGGCATCGACGGCTGAGCGCCAGCAGGGCTCAGGCCGGCTCCCAGACGGCCTCGTCGTGGGCGAGGACGACGCGGCGCGGGTCGAGGTCGAGCAGCCGGGCCACCCACGGCGGCGTCGGCGCCAGGTCGTGCCGGCCGGTGTCCCGGGCCGCGCCGACCTGGCGGAAGGCGGTGGCCAGCTCGGAGGTGGTCTCGGTGGACTGCCCGGCCAGCACCACCGTGCCGTCGGCGCAGCGCAGCACCAGCGCCTGGTGGCCCTCGGTGTGCCCGGGTGTCGGCACCACGAGCACGCCCGGGGCGATCTCGCCCTCGCCGTCCAGCTCCTCGTAGCGGGCCCCGGCGAAGTCGACCAGCTCGGGGACCGTGTAGTCCCCCGCCCGGGCGGTGGCCAGCTCGTGCCCCTGCACGAACACGGGGCGCCCGGCCAGCGCCGGGTTGCCGCCGCAGTGGTCGAAGTGCAGGTGGCAGTTGACCACGAGGTCGACGTCCTCGACGCCCAGGCCGGCACCGGCCAGGGCCTGCGACAACGGGACGCGGGACGGGTCGTACCAGGCGTCGGTCTCGGCGTCGGCCGCCCCGATGCCGGTGTCGAAGAGGATGAGCCCCTCGGGGTGCCGCACGGCATACCCCAGGACCACCTCGACGCGCGGGTGCTCGGCGCCGGTCTCGGCGCGCGGCCGGGTGAAGGTGCCGTAGTGCACCCGGTGGATGTCGCTGACCCGCAACGCCACGGCGCCCTCCTCAGTCCAGCCGGTCCGCGGCCACCACGCCCCGCATGACGGCGTCGACGGCCTTGCGGGCCGTGGCCGACAGGGTCGGCTCCGGCGCCGCGTCGCCGATCTGGCCGAGCAGGTCCACGACCTGCTTGCACCGGCGCACGAAGTCGCCGGCGGCCATGTCGCTGTCGCGCAGTACCGCCTCCAGCCGCTGCCCGCTGGCCCAGCGGTGCATCATCCACGCCATGCCGGCGTCCGGGTCGCCGGTGGTCGGCAGGGTGTGCAGGCGCTCGCGGTCCTCCAGCTCGCTCCACAGCCGGACCATCACGTCGAACGCCTCGTGCACGTCCTCGTTCGGCATCCGCGGAGAGATCTCGCCCTCGTCACGGCGGGGCTCGTGCACCAGGGTCGAGACGACCGCAGCCAAACCGGCCGCGTCGAGGCGCTTCCAGACCCCGTGGCGCAGGCACTCGGCGGCCAGCAGGTCTTTCTCGGTGTAGAGCCGGCGCAAGTTCTCGCCCTGCGGGGAGACCGCTGTGCCGCCCTCGGTGAGGTAGCCCATCTCGGCGAGCAGGTCGCAGATCCGGTCAAAGGTGCGGGCCACGGAGTTGGTGCGGCCCTCGACCCTGCGCTGCAGCACGTCGGTCTCGCGGCGCAGCCGCCACCAGCGCTCGGCCCAGCGGGCGTGGTCCTCCCGCTCGGGGCACTGGTGGCAGGGGTGCGCCTTCATCCGGCGGCGCAGGTCCGCGATCCGCTCGTCCTCCGTGCCGGCGCTGCCACCCTTGCCGGTATGCCGTGCCGGCGGCGGGTCGTGCGGGACGGCGGTGCGCAGCGAGGCGGCGAGGTCCCGGCGGGACTTGGGGTTCTTGGCGTTGAAGCTGGCCGGGATCCGGACGTGCGTGACCGGCTCGACCGGCACCGGCACGTCGACGGCCGTCAGGCGCCGCACCTGCCGGTCGGCGGTGAGCACGGTCGGCGAGGCCGGGTCGTTCTTGCCGCCGCGGTTCGGCTGGATCACCACGGCGTAGCCGGAGCGGCGCCCGGCGGGGATGCGGATGACGTCGCCGGCGCGCAGCTTCTCCAGGCTGAGCACCGCCTCGGCCCGGCGGCTGGCCGAGCGCGCCCGCGCCGCCTCCTTCTCGACGTCGCGGATCTCGTTGCGGATCGCGGCGTACTCGCTGAAGTCCCCGAGGTGGCAGGTCATCGACTCCGCGTAGCCCTCGAGGGCCTCCTCGTTGCGGCGCAGGGTGCGGGCGAGGCCGACGACCGCCCGGTCGGCCTGGAACTGGGCGAAGGAGGTCTCCAGGATCTCCCGCGCCGTCTCGCGGCCGACCTGGGCGACGAGGTTGACCGCCATGTTGTAGGTCGGGCGGAAGCTGGAGCGCAGCGGGTAGGTGCGGGTGGAGGCCAGGCCCCCGACGGCCAGCGGGTCCAGCCCGCGGTTCCACAGGACGACGGCGTGGCCCTCGACGTCGATGCCGCGCCGGCCGGCCCGGCCGGTCAGCTGGGTGTACTCCGCCGGCGTGATGTCGGCGTGCACCTCGCCGTTGAACTTCACCAGGCGCTCGAGCACCACGGTGCGGGCCGGCATGTTGATGCCCAGCGCCAGGGTCTCGGTGGCGAACACCGCCCGGATCCGCCCGGCGGTGAACAGCTCCTCGACGATCTCGCGGAAGGTGGGCAGCATCCCGGCGTGGTGGGCGGCGAACCCGCGCGAGAGGCCCTCGACGAAGTCCCAGTAGCCCAGCACGGACAGGTCCTCGTCGGCCAGGGACTGGATCCGCTCCTCGACGGTGCGGCGGATCTTCTCGCCCTCGGACTCGGGGATGAGCCGGGTGCCCCACGCCAGCAGCTGGCTCACCGCGGCGTTGCAACCGACCCGGCTGAAGATGAACGTGATCGCCGGCAGCAGGCCCTCGCGGTCGAGCCGGTCGATGACCTCCGCGCGGCTCGGTCCGCCGCCGGGCCGGGTGCCGCGGGCCATCCCGGCCCCGCCGTGGCCACCACCTGGGCCGCGCCCACCGGATCCACCCCGGTAGCGCTCCTTGCCGCGGCGACCGCGCGGTCCGCCGTCGTCGTCCAGCCGGCCACGCCGCTCCGAGGCCCGGATCGCGTCGAGCAGCTCGGGGTTGACGTGGGTCGTCTCGACCCGCTCCCCCGGCGTCGCGGTCTCGTCGACGAACAGGTCGTACATCGACGGGCCGACCATCATGTGCTGCCACAGCGGCACCGGCCGGTGCTCCTCGACGATGACGGCGGTGTCGCCGCGCACCTCGCCCAGCCAGGCGCCGAACTCCTCGGCGTTGCTGACCGTCGCCGACAGCGAGACGACCTGGACGTCGTCGGGCAGGTGGATGATGACCTCCTCCCACACCGCCCCGCGGAAGCGGTCGGCGAGGTAGTGCACCTCGTCCATGACCACGTAGCCGAGACCGCGCAGGGTGTGCGACCGCGCATACATCATGTTGCGCAGCACCTCGGTGGTCATGACCACCACGGGCGCCTCGCCGTTGATCGAGGAGTCACCGGTGAGCAGCCCGACCTTGTCCGAGCCGTGGCGGCGCACGAGGTCGGCGTACTTCTGGTTCGACAGCGCCTTGATCGGCGTGGTGTAGAACGCCTTGCGCCCGGTGGCCAGCGCCAGGTGCACCGCGAACTCGCCGACGATCGTCTTGCCCGCGCCGGTGGGCGCTGCGACCAGGACCCCCTGGCCGGACTCGACCGCCCGGCAGGCCTGCACCTGGAAGTCGTCGAGGGGGAACTCGTGGAGCGAGGCGAACGCCTCGAGCTGGGGGTGCGCCACCCGGTCGGCCTCGGCCTTCCTGGCGGCGGAGTACCGCTGCGCGGGGGTGGACATGCCGCTCAGGCTACGTCAGGCCCGCGGCACCATGACGCGCAGCGCGCCGGGGACGGCCTCGGCGGTCAGCGGCAGCGGGGCGAAGCGCTCGCCGTCGGCGTAGCCCATGATCCCCTGCGCCTCGAGCCGGACCCGCCGCCCGCGCAGGATCTCCACCGCCGGGTGCCGCACGTGCGCGCCGGAGAACACGGTCGGGAAGACGCGCAGGAACGCGGGGATCGAGATCTTGTGCAGCACCAGCACATCGAGCTCGCCGTCGTCGAACTTCGCGTCCGGGCAGACCATCATGCCCCCGCCGTATGACGGGCCGTTGCCGACGGCGACGAGCATCGCCTCGGTGTCCTGCCGCACCCCGTCGACCTCGATGACGTAGGGAATCGGCTTGAACACCGGCAGCTCCCGGGCGATCGCCAGGTTGTAGCGCATCCGGCCTCGGGGCCAGTCCCAGCGGTTGGCCCGCTCGTTGACGAGGGAGTCGAAGCCGGCGCCCAGGACCCCGGCGAACCACCGTGGCTCGGCGAGGTCGTCGCCGACGCGGGCCGCGTCGATGCGACGGATCGAGCCGGCACCGATCACGTCGGCCGCGGCGGCGGGGTCGTGGACCGGCAGGCCGAGGCCGCGGGCGATGTCGTTGCCGGTGCCGGCGGCCACGATCCCCAATGCGGTGTCCGTGCCCGCGGTGAGGTTCACCCCCAGGTTGACGATGCCGTCGCCGCCGGTGACCGCCAGGACGTCCAGGCCCGAGGCGACGGCGGCCAGCGCACGGTCCCGCGCGGCCGCGGCGGTCTCGTCGGAGCAGTCGACCACCTCGTGGCCCTGCGCGACCAGGCGGGCAGCGACCTCGGCGCCGATCCGGGCACCCCGGCCCTTGCCGGAGGTGGGGTTGACGACCAGCCCGATCCGCTTGTGCACGCGCGCACGCTACAGGGAGCTGGCCTCGTCGTCGGCGACATGGGTCCACTCGGGCTCGTGCCGGGCCCGGCGCCGGTCGAGCAGCAGGGCGACGCCGTACGCGCCGAAGTACAGGCCCACCATCGGCATGGCCAGCGCGATCATCGTCCACGCGTCCGGGGTGGGCGTCATCATCGCGGCGAAGACGAAGATCAGCATGACCGCCGGGCGCCAGCCCTTGAGCATGACGTGGGCCGGCAGCACGTGCGCGACGTTGAGCGCCACGAGGAGCACCGGCAGCAGGAACGCCAGGCCGAAGGCCAGGATGAACCGGATGACGAACGTCAGGTAGTCCGAGGCGTTGGTGAGGTTGACCGCGCCGGTCGGGGTGAAGCCCAGCAGCACCTCGACTGCCTTGGGCAGCGCCCAGTGGGCCAGGTAGCAGCCGCCGAGGAACAGCGGCACCGCGGCGCAGATGAAGCCGACCGCCGTCCGCTTCTCGCGTCGGGTCAGGCCCGGGACGATGAACGCCCAGAGCTCGTAGAGCCACACCGGGCTGGCCAGCAGGACCCCGACGAACATCGAGACCTTGAGCTTGATCGAGAACGCCGAGGTGACCCCGCCGAAGTTGATCCCGACGAGGCTGCCGGCGCGCTGATGGCTGACCACGCGCAGCGGCTCGGTCAGCGTCGTCAGCAGCCAGTCGTACTGCAGCCAGCCGACGACACTGCCGAGCGCGACGGCGATCGCGGCGATGACGAGGCGTCGGCGCAGCTCACGCAGGTGGTCGCCGAGGGACATCCGCCCTTCGGGGTTGCGGCGTCGGCGCAGCAGGGCCATCGGGTGCGCGGGTGGGCTGGAGGTGGTGCGGCCGGTCAGGCCGGCGGCTGGTGCTGCGGCGGGGTGTGCGCCGGCGGGGCCTCAGCCGCGGGCGGCTGCGTCGGGTCGGCGACCGGGCGGGCGGCCTGCTGGGTGGGGTCGACGGTCTCACCGCGCACGGTGTCGCTGCTGGCGGCGCTCGGCGACGGCTTGCCGTCGTTCTTCATCTCGCCGACCTCGGCCTTGAAGATGCGCATCGAGCGGCCGAGGCTGCGCGCCGCGTCGGGCAGGCGCTTCCAGCCGAAGATGAGCACGACCACGACGATGAGCACGACGATGTGCCAGCCCTCGAACAGTCTGCCGAACATGGGAACCAATCCTTCGCGGTCGTGGTGCGATGCGGCCGTCGTCAGTCTACGTGGCGGGCCCAGGTGGGGCGTCGGCCAGCCCGCCGGTGCGCCCGCTCGTGGCGTTGCCGGGCGCGGGTGCGCTCGTGCTCCTTGCGCAGTGCGGCGGGGTCACCGAAGACGGCGAGCTGGTCGGGTGAGGAGATCTTCTCCCCCAGCAGGTCGAGCTGCCCCTGGACCTGGTCCAGCCGCTCCTGGGCGATCATCACCTCGCGGCCGAAGTCCTTGCTGCGGCCCCACAGGTCCCACAGGCGCGAACCGATGTAGGCCGCCGCGCACACGAGCAACAGCGCCCAGATCAGCACCCACCACCACATGGCAGGCGACCCTACCCGGCCGCCGGTGCGGACGCGGCATACGCCTCCAGCGCGGCGCGGGCGCCGTCGGCGACCTCGTCGGCCAGGGCGGCGGGCTCGAGCACGGTCGCCTGCCCACCCAGCCTCCACATGAGCCGGCGCAGCCAGGCGGTGTCGGCGGTGCGCAGGGTGACGACCTGGCCGCCGTGGCCGTCCGGCTCGGCGGACTCGGTCGGGTAGTAGTCGGCCACCCACGCCGCGCCCGGCTGCAGGTGCAGGCGCACGAGCAGGTCGGTGGGGTGCGGGGTGAACACGCCGGAGTCGAGGTCGCGGGGCCGCGCGTCCGCCGGGGGCGTGCCGTCGACGTCGAGGACGGTCAGCGCCTCGATCCGGTCGAACCGGAACAGGCGCACGTCCTCGGCCCGGTGGCACCAGCCCTCGAGGTACCAGTGGCCGTCGAAGTTGACCACGCGCATCGGGTCCACGTCGCGCTCGGTGGCCTCGTCGCGGCCGGCCACGAGGTAGCGCAGGTGCACCCGGCGGTGCCCGGTCAGGGCGCGACGGGCCTCCCCCAGCGTGGCGGCCGCGGCGCCGGTGTCGATGGCCACGGAGATGTGCGTGGCCGCGGCTGCGACGGACCCGGTGGCCGACTCCAGCTTGGCCAGTGCGCGGTCGACGGCGTCCCGGTCGCCGATGCCGGGCACCGCGGCCAGGGCGCGCAGGCCGACGATGAGGGCCAGGGCCTCGTCCACGCCGAGGCGCAGCGGCCGGTCGATGGTGTCGGCGTTGCCGAGGTAGACCTTGCCGCCCTCCCACTCGGCCTCGATGAGGTCGTCGGGCATGTGCCCGGGCGTGCCGCAGACGAACAGCAGCATGAGGTCGGCCTCGACCTGCTCGCGGGAGACCCCGAACTCGCGGGCGGCCTCCTCGATGTCGACGCCCTGCCGGCGCAGCAGCCACGGCACCATGGTCAGCAGCCGGGACAGCCGCGTGGTCGCGGACTCCTGGGCGCTCATCGGCCCTCCCCCTCGTGCTCGGCCATCGCGCCCTTGAGTCGGCGGATGACCGCCTCCTGCAGGTCCGGTGGCTGCTCGACCACCACGTCGGGGCCGAAGCCGGCCAGCTCCTCGGCGAACGTCTCGGCGTCGGTGAAGTCGACGTCGACCAGCGACCAGTGGTCGTCGACGTCGCCGATGGTGCGGGCCCGGCGACGCAGCGAGTTGCCGGCGCCGACCCGCACCCGCAGCACCGCCGGCTGCGGGTCTCGCTCGACGGCCATGGTCTGGATCATCGCGGTCGGCTCGTGGTCGGCCGGCACGTCGTAGGAGCCGGGCCGGCCGTCGGTGGCCACGCTGCCCTCGATCCGGCTGAGCCGGAACACCCGCGGCGCGCCGCGGTCGGTGTCGAAGCCGGTGACGTACCAGCGGCCGTGCCACGAGGCCATCGCCCACGGCTGGAGGTGGCGGGTGCGCACGTCGCCGCTGCGGGCGGTGCGGTAGGTGAAGGTGACCGGCTGGCGCCGCACGACCGCGTCCTTGATCGCGTCGAACGCCGGCTCGGTGGTGCGCAGCCGCGGCTCGATGCCGATGAGCGAGGCGTCGTCGCGCTCCACCCCGGCTGCCTCGAGCTTGCGCAACGCCTGCGCCGCGGGACCGGCCAGGCTGGCCTGCTGCCACGCCCGGCTGGCCAGGCCGAGCACGGCCAGCTCGTCCGGGGCGAAGGCGATCTCCGGGAGGGCGTACTCGCGCCGGTCGATCCGGTAGCCGGGCTCGTCGTCGAAGAGGGGGTCGACCGCCTCGGTGACCAGCGGGATGCCGAGGTCGCGCAGCTCGTCCTTGTCGCGCTCGAACATCCGGTCGAAGGCCTCGACCGAGGCGGTCTCGCCGTACTGCGGGACGGCGCTGCGGATCCGGGCCTTGGTGAGCGGCATCCGGGTGTAGAGCAGGCAGATGACCAGGTTGAGCAGTCGCTCGGTCTTGGCCGCTGCGGCGGGCAGGGCTGCCACGGGTGCGTGCCTCCTGCGGTGAGTCGTCGTGTGCGTCGCGTGGGAGTCGTCGCTGATGCCCCTCACGGGACGCTACCGGAGTGTCGCGGTCCGCGCGGTTAGTCTTTCCGATCGTGATCCACTGGCGCGCCGCAACCGTCCTGCAGGTCCGCTCCCGGTGGGCCGGGGCGGTGGAGTATGCCGTCCGGCTGGCTTCCGCGGACGGTGTCGCCGACCTCAACGAGCCCGTGCGCGCCCTGGCCTACCCCGACCTCGTCGGGGAGGCGCAGCCCGGTGACACCGTGCTGCTCAACACCAGCGCGCTGCAGCGCGGCCTGGGCACCGGCGGGCTCGCGCTGGTCGTGGCCGTGCCCGACCGGCTGCCCGCCGACCCTCCGCCCGGCCCCGGCCACGTGGTCAAGGCCCGCTACACCCCGCTGCAGGCGATGGTGCTCGGCGTGGACGAGCAGGAGAGCCCGCACCACGAGGTGCTGCGCGAGGCCGACTCGGTCGACGGGCTGCCCGTGGTCGTCGCCGACCTGCACTCGGCCCTCCCGGCGGTCATCGCCGGGCTGCGCGCCGAGCGGCCGGACGTGCGGGTGGCCTACGTCATGACCGACGGCGGGGCCCTGCCCGTGGCGTTCTCCCGCGCCGTGGCCGGGCTGCGCGAGGCCGGCTGGCTGGCGGCCGCCGTCACCGTCGGGCAGTCCTTCGGTGGCGACCTGGAGGCGGTCAACGTGCACACCGGGCTGCTCGCCGCGGCGCACGTGCTGGACGCCGACGTCGCCGTGGTCGCCCAGGGCCCTGGGAACCTGGGCACCGGCACCCGCTGGGGCTTCTCCGGCACCAGCGCCGGGGAGGCCGTCAACGCCGTGCACGCCCTCGGCGGGCGGGCGGTTGCCTCGCTGCGCGTCTCGGAGGCCGACCCGCGCGAGCGGCACCGCGGGGTCTCCCACCACAGCCTCACGGCATACGGGCGGGTGGCGATGGCCCCGGCCGACGTCCCCGTGCCGCGGCTTGAGGGGGCGTTCGGCGCTGCGGTGCTGCGCCAGGCCCGCGAGCTCACCCAGGGCTCGGGTGGGCGGCTGCGCCTGGTCGAGGTCGACGTGGACGGCCTCGACGCTGCGCTGGCGACCAGCCCGGTGCGGCTGTCGACGATGGGGCGCGGGCTGGACGCCGACCGGGCCTCGTTCGTGGCCGCTGCCGCGGCCGGCCGGCACGCCGCCACCCTGCTGTAGCACCCGCTTCCTTCTCACTCCTTCTCGGCCAGACACGGCGAAACCCGCGTTTCGGCCCCGGGGAGGGCTCGAAACGCGGGTCTCGCGGTGTTCGGTCGGAGGACCTGCCGTCAGCGGACGGCGACGAGGTCCACGACGAAGATCAGCGTCTCGCCGGGCTTGATCACGGCGCCGGCGCCACGGTCGCCGTAGGCCTTGTGCGCGGGGATGACCAGCTTGCGGCGGCCACCCTCCTTCATGCCCACGATGCCCTCGTCCCAGCCGGCGATGACCTGGCCGACGCCGAGGCGGAAGTCCAGGGGCGCGCCGCGGTTCCACGAGGCGTCGAACTCCTCGCCGGTGGAGTGCGCGACACCGACGTAGTGGGCGCTGACGGTGTTGCCCGGCTTGGCCTCGGCGCCGTCACCGACGCTGATGTCCTCGATGACGAGGTCGGCGGGCGGGGTGTCGCCGGGGAACTCGATCTCCGGCTTGGTGGTGCTGGGGTCGAAGCCCATGGTGGTCACGCCTTTCGGTCGGTGGTGGTCAGCTGGCGTCGAGCAGGTCGATGACGAAGACCAGGGTGTCGGTGCCCTTGATCCCGGCGCTCGGCTGGCCCTTGGCGCCGTAGCCGTCGGCCGGCGGGATGACCATGAGCAGGCGGCTGCCGACGCGCTGGCCGACGATGTGCTTGTCCCAGGCGGGGATGAGCTGGCCGACGCCGATCGGGAACTCGGCGTAGCCCTCCTTGGTCCTGGCCGAGCTGTCGAACATCTCGCCGTTGCGGTAGATGACGCCGGTGTAGCTGAACCGCACCAGCTGGCCGGCCTTGATGACGTTGCCCTTGCCCTGGATGAGCGGCTGGACGACCGTCGTCTTGGGCGGGGCCGACTTCGGGACGGTGATCTTGGCCGCCTCGTGGTTGTCCTTGCCCATCACGACGGTCGGCAGGCCGGCCTTGGGCGCGACCGCGGTGCCGGTGGCCCGCGTCAGCGGCTTGCCGGCGGCGGTGATGTCGACGAGGAAGAGCATCGTGTCGTTGGCGCCGATGCCGATCTGGGGGTTGCCGTTGGTGGCGAAGCCGTCTGCCGGCGGGATCGCGACGAGGACGCGGGAGCCGACCTTCTGGCCGAGCAGGCCCTTGGACAGGCCGGTCAGCAGCTTGCCGGAGGACAGGTCCATGCGGGCCGGCGCCTTCCCGAAGCTGCTGTCGAGCTGCTTGCCGTCCTTGCCGTTGACCAGCAGGTAGTTGGTGGTGAGCGCCTCGTCCTTGGTCACCGACGGACCGGTGCCGGGCTTGACCACCTTGGTCACGGTCTTCTTCACCGTGAGCGGCTTCGTCTTGAGCGTGAGGGTCGGCGCCTTGGCGTCACCGGCGACGGTGACCGAGTCGAGCACCTTGGCCTCGGCGTCGACGGGCTTGTTGGAGGAGCCGCAGGCCCCCACGAGCAGGAGCAACGGGACCGCAGCAGCGGCCACGAGCTTGTGACGGTTCAGACGCACGCGAAAACCTTCGGTCGACGGGGGTGGGATTCGCGTTCACCATAACGCCCCCGCCCGTGGAGGCCGACCGCACCGGTGGGCGCGCGGGCCTCACATGCTCTCGATGAGGCGCTCCACGCGGGCGTCCACGGCGGCGAACGGGTCCTTGCACAGCACGGTGCGCTGGGCCTGGTCGTTGAGCTTGAGGTGCACCCAGTCGACGGTGAAGTCGCGCCGGTGCTCCTGGGCGGCGCGGATGAAGTCGCCGCGCAGCTTGGCCCGGGTGGTCTGCGGCGGGCGGTTCTTGGCCTCGAAGATCTCCACGTCGGAGCACACCCGCGCCGCCCGGCCGTGCCGCTGCAGCAGGTAGAACAGTCCCCGCTGCCGGTTGATGTCGTGGTAGGCCAGGTCGAGCTGGGCCACCCGGGGGCTGGCCATCGGCAGGTCGTGCTTGGCCGCGTAGCGCTGGATCATCTGGTACTTGATCACCCAGTCGATCTCGGTCTCGACGGCCTCGAGGTTGCCGGTCTCGACGGCGGTGAGGGTGCGTTCCCACAGGTCCAGCACGCTCTTGTGCGTCGGGTCGTCCAGGCCCTCGCGGTCGGCGAACGCCAGCGCCCGCTCGTAGTACTCGCCCTGGATCTGCAGCGCCGACAGCTCGCGGCCGTTGGCCAGGCGCACCGCACGGGTGCCGGTCATGTCGTGGCTGATCTCGCGGATGGCGCGGATCGGGTTCTCCAGGGACAGGTCCCGCATGACCACCCCGGCCTCGATCATGCGCAGCACCAGGTCGGCCGAGCCGACCTTGAGCATGGTCGTGGTCTCGCTCATGTTGGAGTCGCCGACGATGACGTGCAGCCGGCGGAACTTCTCGGCGTCGGCGTGCGGCTCGTCGCGGGTGTTGATGATCGGCCGGGAGCGGGTCGTGGCGCTGGAGACGCCCTCCCAGATGTGGTCGGCGCGCTGGCTGACGCAGTAGGTCGCGCCGCGGGAGGTCGTGGTGACCTTGCCGGCGCCGCAGGTGATCTGGCGGCTGACCAGGAACGGGATGAGCACGTCGGACAGCTTCTGGAACTCCCCGTGCCGCCCGACGAGGTAGTTCTCGTGGCAGCCGTAGGAGTTGCCGGCCGAGTCGGTGTTGTTCTTGAAGACATAGATCTCCCCGGCGATGCCCTCGTCGGTGATCCGCTGCTGGGCGTCGGCGACCAGGCCCTCGACGATCCGCTCCCCCGCCTTGTCGTGGGTGACCAGCTGGCGCACGTCGTCGCACTCGGGGGTGGCGTACTCCGGGTGGCTGCCCACGTCGAGGTACAGCCGCGAGCCGTTGGACAGGAAGACGTTGCTGGACCGGCCCCATGACACGACCTTGCGGAACAGGTAGCGGGCCACCTCGTCCGGGGTGAGCCGCCGCTGGCCGTCGAACGTGCACGTGACGCCGTACTCGTTCTCGATCCCGAAGATTCGGCGCTCCATGAACTCACTCTAGGCGCGATCAGCCCGCAGCGAACGCGCGATGACAATCCGCGGACCGGCGTGTTGGGTGATCGGCATGCGGATTCTTGTCCTGGGAGGGACCGCCTGGCTCGGCGGTGAGGTGGCGCAGATGGCGCTGGAGCGCGGGCACGACGTGACCTGCCTGGCTCGCGGGGAGTCCGGCCAGGCGCCGCCGGGGGTGCGCATGGTTGCCGCCGACCGCTCCAGTGCCGCGGCCTACGGGCTGGTCGCCGACCGGGACTGGGACGGGGTCGTGGACGTGTCCTGGCAGCCGGGGCTCGTGCGCAGCGCCGTCGCGGCGCTCGCGGACCGCGCCGCCACCTGGGTCTACGTCTCCTCGTGCAGCGTGTATGCCGCGCACGGCACCCCGGGCGCCGACGAGAACGCCGAGCTGCTGCCCGCGCTGGAGGGTGACGTCGCCGACCGGGAGTCCTACGGCGAGGCCAAGGTGGCGTGCGAGCAGGCGGTGCTCGCCGGCGTGGGTGCCGACCGGGCGGTGATCGCCCGGTCGGGGCTGATCGGCGGCCCGGGCGACCACAGCGACCGCACCGGCTACTGGCCGTTGCGCTTCGCCCACCCCGCCACCGAGGACGCGGCGGTCCTGGTGCCGGACACCCCCGACCTGGGCACGCAGGTCATCGACGTGCGCGACCTGGCCCGGTGGCTGGTGGAGTCGGTGGAGCAGGAGCGGGCCGGGGTGTTCAACCTGAGCGGCGACGTGACCCCGCTCGCGGAGCACCTGGCCACGGCCCGCCGGGTCGCCGGCCACGACGGGCCGCTGGTGCCGGCGTCCTCGGAGTGGCTGGTGGCGCAGGGCGTCGAGGAGTGGGCCGGTGACCGCTCGCTTCCGTTGTGGCTGCACAGCGAGGGCTGGGAGGGGTTCGGGCACCGCAGCAACGCGGCGGCCCGGGGGTCGGGGCTGGTGCTGAGGCCGCTGGAGGACACGCTGCGCGACACCCTGGCCTGGGAGCTGAGGACCGGCCCCGGCCGGCCGCGCAAGGCCGGTCTCTCCCCCGAGGACGAGCGCGACCTCATCGCCAAGGCCCGGGCGTAGCGCCCGGGCGTAGCGCCCGCGGTGGTGACCCGGCATACCGTCGTGCGGCGACGTTCCGCGGAGGTTCAGCCGGGCTCCTGGCCTGTCGCCCCGACGGCTCCCGCGGGCTCCCCCAGTGCCGACAGGGCCACCTGAAGAGCGTCGAGCTCGCGCTCCACCCGCTGCAGGGCGGGGGTCGGCTCGGCCCCGGCGGTGCGTAGCTGCGCCGACAGCGCCCAGACCGCGTCCTCGACCGCGGCGACCCGGGCGCGCAGGGTGCCGAGCACGTCGGGGCTGCCCTCGCGCTCACCCATCTGTCCGCGCAGCATGTCGGCCTGGGTGGCCAGGCGCCGCCCGGCCACCCACAGGTCCACGAAGACCTGGACCTTGGCGCGCAGGATCCACGGGTCGAACGGCTTGGCCAGGTAGTCGGCCCCGCCCGCGGCGTAGCCCCGGTAGGAGGAATTGGTGTCCTTGTCCACCGCGGTGAGGAAGATGATCGGGATGTCCTTCGTACGTTGCCGGCGCTTGATCCGGGCCGCGGTCTCGTAGCCGTCCATCCCGGGCATCTGGGCGTCGAGCAGGATGAGCGCGAAGTCGTCGCGCAGCAGCGCCCGCAGCGCCTCCTCTCCGGAGCCGGCCCGCACCAGCACCTGGTCCAGGGAGGCCAGGATCGCCTCCAGCGCGAGCAGGTTCTCCGGTCGGTCGTCGACCAGCAGGATCCGGGCCCGCTCGCTCACGACAACCACGACCGGATCACCGAGAGCAGCTGCTCGACGTCGACGGGCTTGGTCACGTAGTCCGAGGCCCCGGCGGTGAGGCTGTTGTCCCGGTCGCCGGGCATCGCCTTGGCGGTCAGGGCGATGACCGGCAGGTCGCGGAACGTGGGCATCATCCGGATCTCCCGCATCGCCGTGTAGCCGTCCATGCCGGGCATCATCACGTCCATCAGCACCAGGTCGATGTCGGGCTCGCGGCGCAGCGTCTGCAGGCCCTCCTCGCCGTTCTCGGCGTAGAGCACGTCAATCCCGTGCTGCTCCAGGGCACTGGCCAGGGCGAACACGTTGCGGACGTCGTCGTCGACGATGAGGATCCGCCGCCCTTCCACGGCCTGCTGCTCCGCCTCGACGTCCGGCTCCGCCGCCGGGGCCACGTCGGAGCGGTGGAGGAAGACCGCGGTCTGCTCCACGAGGGCGGCCATCGTGGGCGGACGCGTCACGGTCAGCGCCTCGGCGTACTGCCCCAGCCGGGCCTCGTCGGGCTCGGCCAGGCCGGTGCTGCCGCTGACCACGAGGGGGGTGTGCCGCATCGTGCGGCGTGCCCGCACCCGCTTGAGCACCTCCAGGCCGCCGGCGTCGGGCAGGCCGAAGTCGACCAGGACGCAGTCGTAGGTGCGCTCGCTGAACGCGGCCACAGCCTCCTCCGGCGTCCCGAGGACCTCGACCTCGACCTCGTCGACCCTCTCGAAGCGTTCGGCCACGGCGGCGGCGTCCGACCCGGCGTCGGCGGTGACCACGAGCAGTGACCGCTTGGAGCGTTCGATGAACAGCTCCAGCCGCTCCAGCGCCGCGTCGAGCTGGGCCCGGATGAACGGCACCTCGACCACGTCCAGCGCCCCGGCCACCCAGCCGGCGTGAACGGTCTCCGCGGCGCCGGCCGGGTGCGTGGCCACCACGGGCACCTGCCGGGTCTCGTCCAGGCGCTTGAGCCAGTGCACCAGGGAGGTCCCGTCGTGCGTGACCATGTCCATGCCCACGACCATCCCGTCCGGGCGGCGCTCGCGGGCGGCCAGCACGGCACGGTCGGCGTGGACCGTGGCCAGGACCTTGAAGCCGTGGGCCCGGCCGACCGCCATCGCGGACCGGCACAGCTCGGCGTCGGGCAGCGCCACCAGCAGGACCCGGTCACCCGGGGAGATGACGGCCGCGTCGTCCTCGACCGGCTCGGGCGGCAGGTCGGCGGCCACCACCGCCGGGGTCGGGGCCGACGGAGAGGGCCGGGTTCCCACGTCGTCGGGCGTCGCGAGGACCGGCTTGGTCCCGGTGTCCAGGCGGGTCGGCACGTACAGCGTGAACTTGCTGCCCCGGCCCGGCTGGGACTCCACGTGGATCTCGCCACCGATCAGCCGGGCGATCTCGCGGCTGATGGACAGGCCCAGGCCGGTGCCGCCGAACTTGCGGCTGATCGTGCCGTCGGCCTGCTGGAAGGCCTCGAAGATGGTCCGCAGCTGCTCCACCGGGATGCCGATGCCGGTGTCGGTGACCTCGAAGGCCAGGACCTGCTCGGCGACGGTCAGCTGCGGGGTGGAGAAGCGTTCGTCGCTGCTGCTGCCGCGGATGGAGAGGGTGACCTCGCCGGCGCTGGTGAACTTCACCGCGTTCGAGAGCAGGTTGCGCAGCACCTGCTGCAGCCGGTGCTGGTCCGAGACCAGGGTGCGCGGCACGTCCTCGGACACCCAGACCGAGAAGCGCAGGTCCTTCTCGGCGGTCAGCGGGCGGAAGGTGGCCTCGACGTACTCGACGATCCCCGAGACGGCGACGTCGGCAGGGTGCACGTCCATCTTGCCGGCCTCGACCTTCGACAGGTCCAGGATGTCGTTGATCAGCTGGAGCAGGTCGGTGCCGGCGCTGTGGATGGTCTGGGCGAACTCGACCTGACGGTGGTTGAGGTTGCCGTCGGGGTTGTCGGCCAGCAGCTTGGCCAGGATGAGCAGCGAGTTCAGCGGCGTGCGCAGCTCGTGTGACATGTTCGCCAGGAACTCCGACTTGTAGCGCGAGGACAGCGACAGCTGCTCGGCCCGGTCCTCCAGCGCCCGCCTGGCTTCCTCGATCTCGAGGTTCTTGATCTCGATGGCGCGATTCTGCTTGGCCAGCAGGCTGGCCTTCTCCTCCAGCTCGGCGTTGGACTGCTGCAGCTCGCGCTGCTGGGTCTGCAGCTCACCGGACTTGCTCTGCAGCTCGGCCGCGAGGCGCTGGGACTCCACCAGCAGGGCCTTGGTGCGCGAGCTGGCGATGATCGCGTTGAGGGAGACCCCGATGATCTCCATCAGCTGCTCCAGGAACTGCCGGTGCACCACGCTGAACGGGTGGAACGAGGCCAGCTCGACGACGCCGAGCACCCGCTCCTCGAAGACCACCGGGAGGATGATGATGGTCAGGGGGGAGGCCTGTCCCAGGCCCGAGCCGATGTGCAGGTATGCCGGGGGCACGTCCGTGACGAGGATCGGTGCCCGTTCCAGCGCCGACTGCCCGACCCGGCCCTCGCCGAACCCGAACGTGTCCGGGACGTCCTTGCGCCGGCGGTAGCCGTAGGAAGCGATCCGGCGCAGCCGCTCGGGGCCGTCCTGGCCGTTCTCGGTGAGGAAGAAGGAGCCCTGCCGGGCCCCCACCAGCGGGGTCAGCTCGTTGACGATGAGCTGGGTGACGTCGAGCAGGTCGCGTCCGCCCTGCATGTGGCCGGTGAAGCGGGCCAGGTTGGTCTTGAGCCAGTCCTGCTCCTGGTTGGCCCGGGTGGTCTCGCGCAGGTTGTCGATCATCTGGTTGAGGTTGTCCTTGAGCTCGGCGACCTCCCCCTCGGCCTCGACGGTGATCTGCTGGCTCAGGTCGCCCTGGGTCACCGCGGTGGAGACCTCGGCGATGGCCCGCAGCTGGGTGGTCAGTGTCCCGGCGAGCTGGTTGACGTTCTCGGTGAGCTTGCGCCACGTGCCGGAGACGTCGGCGACCTCGGCCTGGCCGCCGAGCTTGCCCTCGGTGCCGACCTCGCGGGCCACGCGGGTGACCTCGTCGGCGAAGGAGGACAGCTGGTCCACCATCCGGTTGACGGTCGTCTTGAGCTCGAGGATCTCGCCGCGGGCGTCGACGTAGGTCTTCTGGGTCAGGTCGCCGTGGGCGACCGCGGTGGTGACCAGCGCGATGCTGCGGACCTGGCTGGTGAGGTTGCCGGCCATGGAGTTCACCGAGTCGGTGAGGTCCTTCCACGTCCCGGCGACCCCGCGCACGTGTGCCTGGCCGCCGAGGATGCCCTCGGTGCCGACCTCGCGGGCCACGCGGGTGACCTCGTCGGCGAACGCGCGCAGCGTGTCGACCATCGCGTTGATCGTGCTGGCCAGGGCCGCGACCTCGCCGCGAGCCTCGATCGAGATCTTCTGGCTGAGGTCGCCGCGCGCGACCGCGGTGGAGACGGCGGCGATGTTGCGGACCTGGTTGGTCAGGTTGGAGGCCATCGAGTTGACCGAGACGGTCAGGTCGCGCCAGGTGCCGGCGACGCCGGGCACCCGCGCCTGGCCGCCCAGCATGCCCTCGGTGCCGACCTCGCGGGCCACGCGGGTGACCTCGTCGGCGAAGGAGGAGAGCTGGTCGACCATGGTGTTGACGGTGCTCTTGAGCTCGAGGATCTCCCCGCGGGCGTCGACGGTGATCTTGCGGGTCAGGTCGCCGCTGGCCACCGCGGTCGTCACCTCGGCGATGTTGCGCACCTGGCTGGTGAGGTTGGCGGCCATCATGTTGACGTTCTCCGTCAGGTCCTTCCATGTGCCGGAGACGTCGTGCACGTCGGCCTGGCCCCCGAGCCGCCCCTCGGTGCCGACCTCGCGGGCCACGCGGGTGACCTCGTCGGCGAAGGAGGAGAGCTGGTCGACCATGGTGTTGACGGTGTTCTTGAGCTCGAGGATCTCCCCGCGCGCCTCCACCGTGATGGTGCGGGTCAGGTCGCCGCGGGCCACGGCGGTGGTGACCTCGGCGATGTTGCGCACCTGGGCGGTGAGCGTGCCGGCCATGAAGTTCACCGAGTCGGTCAGGTCACGCCAGGTGCCCGAGACACCAGGCACGGCGGCCTGACCCCCGAGTCGGCCCTCGCCGCCGACCTCGCGGGCCACGCGGGTGACCTCGTCGGCGAAGGAGGAGAGCTGGTCGACCATGGTGTTGACGGTGTTCTTCAGCTCGGCGAGCTCGCCGCGCACGTCGACGGTGATCTTCTGGCTGAGGTCGCCGCGGGCCACGGCGGTGGTGACCTGAGCGATGTTGCGGACCTGGTTGGTCAGGTTGGAGGCCATGGAGTTCACCGAGTCGGTGAGGTCCTTCCACGTGCCGGCCACGCCGGGGACGTCGGCCTGGCCGCCGAGGATGCCCTCGCTGCCCACCTCGCGGGCCACGCGGGTCACCTGGTCGGCGAAGGAGGAGAGCTGGTCGACCATGACGTTGACCGTCGTCTTGAGCTGTGCCAGCTCCCCCTTGACGTCGACGGTGATCTTCTGGCTGAGGTCGCCGCGGGCCACGGCGGTGGTGACCTGGGCGATGTCACGCACCTGGGCCGTGAGGTTGTCGGCCATGTAGTTGACCGACTCGGTGAGGTCCTTCCAGCGCCCGGCCACGCCGGGGACGTCGGCCTGGCCGCCAAGGATGCCTTCAGTGCCGACCTCGCGGGCCACGCGGGTGACCTCGTCGGCGAACGTCTGCAGCGTCGCGGTCATCGAGTTGAGGGTGTCGGCCAGCTCGGCGACCTCGCCCCGTGCGGTGACCGTGATCTGCTGGCTGAGGTCGCCGCGGGCCACGGCCTGGGCGACCGAGGAGATGCCCCGCACCTGGCTGGTCAGGTTGGAGGCCATGATGTTCACCGAGTCGGTGAGGTCCTTCCAGGTCCCGGAGACCCCGCGCACGTCGGCCTGGCCGCCCAGACGTCCCTCGGTGCCGACCTCACGGGCCACGCGGGTGACCTCGGAGGCGAACGACGAGAGCTGGGCCACCATCCGGTCGACGGTGGCCTTGAGCTGGGCCATCTCGCCGGCCACCTCGACGGTGACCGAGCGGGTGAGGTCGCCGTCGGCGACCGCCGTGGTGACGAGGGCGATGTCCCGGACCTGGTCGGTCAGCCGGGAGGACATGGTGTTGACCGCGTCGATGAGGTCGCGCCAGCTGCCGTCGGCCGCGCGCACCTTCGCCTGCCCGCCGAGCGTGCCCTCGGTGCCGACCTCGCGGGTGACCCGCGTGATCTCGTCGGCGATCGAGGAGAGCTGGTCGACCAGGCCGTTGACGCTACGGGCCACCCGCAGGGGCTCGCCCCGCAGCCGCCGGCCGTCCAGCTTGAGGTCCATCCGCTGGGTCAGGTCGCCCTCGGACACCGCAGCCACGACGCGGGCGAACTCGCCGGTGGGTCGGACCAGGTCGGTGACGATCGAGTTGGCCGCCTCGGCGCAGCGCGCCCAGCCGCCCTCGCCCAGGCCCTGGTGGAGGCGCTCGCTGTGGCGACCCTCCCGCCCGACGACGCGCTGCACCCGGGTCAGCTCGGAGAGCAGGTGCTGCTGGCGGTCGGCGATCTCGTTGTAGACGATCGCCAGCTCCGCGGGCATGCCGTCACCGGACACGGGAAGCCGGCGCCGGAAGTTGCCGTCGCGCATGGCCTCCAGCGCGGAGAGGAGCCGACTCAGCTGGGCGACGTCAAGGTCACCGACCTCGCCGGCAGGCTCCTCCGGCCCCGTGGTCTCTGCCCCCTTCGTGCTGGTGCCGGGCATGTGGACCTCCTCGGCCACGGCCGTACTGCTGACCCCGTGAGTCTGGCACCATGAGGTTCCCCAGCCAACGTCTTGTTCCGAGTCGCCATGCCACCAGCTCTCCTGCGTGTGCACCGCACGTTCGCCGCGGAGGCCCGCTCCGTGGTGGAGGCACGCCGTTTCGCGCGCGAGCAGCTCGAGCAGTGGGGCGCGACCGACGTGCTGGACAGCGTCTCCCTGGTCGTCAGCGAGCTGGTGACCAACGCCGTGGTCCACACCGGCACCCCGGCCCGGGTGGCCCTGCAGCTGCAGGGGTCCGACCTGCGCGTCGAGGTCGAGGACCACCACCCCGGCCGTGCGGTGCCCCTGGTCCCCGAGCGGCCGGTGGACCGCGCCGAGCACGGCCGGGGGCTGCTGATCACGGCGTCGCTGTCCTCGGCCTGGGGGGTGGAGTACTCCCCCACCACCAAGCGGGTGTGGGCGACCTGCCCGCTGCCCGGTGGCGACAGGAGCCTGCCCCACCCCGCGGCGGCCGAACCGGCCGGGACCGCCCGGGTCGGGGTCGTCGAAACCGCGCCGGACGGGAGGGTCACCCACTGGAACGAGGACGCCTGCGCGATGTCCGGGTGGCTGTCTTCGGACGTCACCGGACGGCCGGCGGCCGACCTGCTCGACCCCGAGCCCGGCCAGGGCCTGCCCGCGGACCTGGCCGACCCCACCTTCGCCGCCCGCTGGCAGGGCACCTGCCAGCTGACCTGCCGGGACGGGAGCACCGTCGACGTCTACGCGACGTCGGTGCGCCGCACCGCCGGCGGCCAGGTCGTCCTGTTCGTGCCGTCGGGCCAGCGCGAGGTGGTCGCGCCGCCCGTGGGCGCCACGGCACGGCCTGCCGCGCCCCCCTCGCCCGTGCTCCCGGGCCTGCGCCCCGAAGCGCTGGTGCGGCTCGGCAGCCAGGAGCTCCTGGCCCTGGCGGTCGAGCACGTGCGGGACCCCGTCCAGGCCGACGCGACGTGGCTGCTGCTCGTGCACGAGGTCGACGACGACATGGAGGTCGCGGCCGTCAGTGGGCTTCCCGAGGCGGTCCTCGGGACCCGGCTGGCCCCCGGGAGCCCAGGGGCGCCCTCGGCGCAGTCGCCGGAGCGGCCGGTGGTGTTCACCGACACCGCGGATCACCCAGTGTCGCTGCTCGCCGGCACGGACCTGCGCTCGCTGGTGGTCGTCCCCCTGCTGGTCGAGGGGCGCGTCGTGGGTGCTCTGGGGGCCGCCTCGGCGCGGGTCGATGGGTTCACCGACGACCAGGCCGTGCTGCTGCAGCGGTTCGCCGACTCCATCGCCGTGGCCGCGGACCGCGCCCGGCTGCAGGCCTCGGAGCGGGCGCGTCGGGAGTGGCTGACCTTCATCGCCGACGCCGGTGACCTGCTCGCGGCCTCCCTGGACCATGACATGACGATGGCGATCACCGGGCAGATCGTCGTCCCGAGGATCGCCCCGTGGTGTGCCATCCACCTGCTGGACCAGCGCGGCGTACCCGTGCTGCAGCAGGTCTGGCACCAGGACGAGACCCGCGTCGACGCGCTGCGGGAGGAGCTCGCGCAGCCGCCGCCCGCTGCTGCCACCACCGACGGCGGCGACGAGGGGGCGCTGTGGCCGCAGGTGCAGGGGCAGCCGGTCACGACGATCCCGCTCGTGGCCCGCCGGCGCCGGATCGGTTACCTGACCCTTGGCCGCCCGCCCGAGGAGCTGCGGCGCACCGAGTTCTACCTCGTGGCCGAGTCGATCGCGCGCCGTGCCGCGCTCGCCATCGACAACGCTCGCGCGCACGGCAACCTCCAGGCGGTCGGACGGGCGCTCCAGGAGAGCCTGCTGCCGCCGTCGACGCCGTCACCGCCCGGCCTGGACGTCGGCGTGGTCTACGAGGCGGCCGGGGAGGACACCCTCGCCGGTGGCGACTTCTACGACCTGTTCCCCGCCGGCAACGGACGGTGGTGCTTCGTCGTGGGGGACGTGTGCGGCACCGGTGCCGAGGCGGCTGCGGTCACCGGCCTGGCCCGGCACACGGTCCAGGCGCTGGTGCGCGCCGGCTTCCCCCTGCCCGCCACGCTGGAGCGGCTCAACACCGCGATCCTCGAGGAGGGTGAGCGCTCCCGGTTCCTCACCCTGGTCTGCGGCACGCTGCACGTCGAGGGCGGGCGGATGCGCCTGACGCTGGTCAACGCCGGGCACCCGCCGGTGTTCCTGGTGGGGCCTGAGGGTCAGGTGCGCGAGGTCGGCAACCCCCAACCGCTGCTCGGGGTGGTCGAGGCGGTGGCCTACACCGCCGAGGAGCACGTGCTGCAGCGCGATGACCTGCTGGTGGCCCTCACCGACGGGGTGACCGAGCGCCGCGACGGTGACGTCATGCTGGGCGCCGAGGGGGTGGCCCGGGAGCTGGCCTCCACGTCGGGTATGCCGGCCCAGGCGGTCGCCGAGCAGGTGCGCCGGCTCGCGGTGGACTACAGCGCGGCCCCGCAGCGCGACGACATGGCGATCCTGGCCATCCGGGTCCAGGTGGGTCCGGTGGTGGCGCAGGGGCCCGCCTGACGCGTCCTGGCGCCCCACAGGGCCGGCGTCCGATCGACCGACTGACCGACGACGCGACCCGGCCCGGGTGGGTCGGGCTCAGAGGTTGATCATGTGCCCGGCGATGCCCTCGACGGCCTCCTTGACCGCCTCGGACAGCGTCGGGTGGGCGAAGACGTTGCGGGCGACCTCGTCGGCGGTGAGGTCCCAGCGCTGGGCCAGGGTCAGTGCCGGCAGCAGCTCCGTGACGTCCGGGCCGATCATGTGCGCGCCGAGGATCTCGTTGTGGGTGGCGTCGGCGACGATCTTGACGAAGCCGACCGCGTCGCCGAGGCCCTGGGCCTTGCCGTTGGCCGAGAACGGGAACTTCGCGGTCTTGACGTCGTAGCCCTTCTCCCTGGCCTGGGCCTCGGAGTAGCCGAACGAGGCGATCTGCGGCTGGCAGTAGGTCGCGCGCGGGATGAAGTCGTACTCCACCGCCATGGTCTCGGCGCCGGCCATCGTCTCGGCGGCCACCACGCCCATCGCCTCGGCGGTGTGGGCGAGCATGAGCTTGCCGGTGCAGTCACCGATGGCGTAGACGTTCGGCACGTTGGTGCGGCAGAACTCGTCGATCTCGATGGCGCCGCGCTCGCCGACCGTGACGCCGGCTGCCTCGAGGCCGAAGCCCTCGACGCGCGGGGCGAAGCCGATGGCCTGGAGCACCTTGTCGGTCTCGATGACCTGCTGGTCGCCGCCGCCAGCCGGCGAGACCGTGACCTTGACCTTGTCGCCGGAGTCGTCGATGGACTCCACCTTGGTCGACAGCAGCACGGTGATGCCGAGCTTCTTGTAGTGCTTGAGCAGCTCCTTGGAGACCTCGATGTCCTCGGTCGGGACCATCCGGTCGAGGAACTCCACGATGGTGACGTCGACGCCGAAGTTCTTCATGACGTACGCGAACTCGACGCCGATCGCGCCGGAGCCGGCGATGACGATGCTCTCGGGCAGCTGGTCTGTGAGGATCTGCTCCTCGTAGGTCACGACACGCTCCGAGAGCGAGGTGCCCGGGATGAGGCGGGTGGTCGCGCCGGTGGCGATGATGAGGTTGTCGAACGTCAGCTGCTCGACCTGGCCGTCGGAGGTCTTGACGTCCATGGAGGTCGGGCCGGTGAGGGTGCCCCAGCCGTTGACCTCCTGGATCTTGTTCTTCTTCATCAGGAAGTGGACGCCCTTGACGATGCCGTCGGAGACCTTGCGGCTGCGGGCGTGGGTGGGCTTGAAGTCCATCGAGGCATCACCGGTGATGCCGAAGGTGTCCTTCTCGTGGGTCAGGATGTGCGCCAGCTCGGCGTTGCGCAGGAGCGCCTTGCTCGGGATGCACCCGACGTTGAGGCAGACGCCGCCCCAGTACTTCTCCTCCACCACGGCCACCTTGAGGCCGAGCTGGGAGGCGCGGATGGCGGCGACGTACCCACCGGGTCCGGCACCGAGGACAACGAGGTCGAAATGAGCAGCCATGGACCGAACGCTAGACCAGATGGGCCCAGGCGTCGGGCTCGGCATCCAGGAACTCCTCGAAAGACAGCGGTCGCACCCCTGTGACGTGCTGGATCGTGTGGCTGGTCACCGCTCCCTCCCCCGTCGCCAGGGCCAGGTAGGACCCGATCCAGCCGTCGACCAGCCAGTCCGGGTGGCCGGCCCGTGAGGTCCGGGCCTCCTCCAGCGTCTCGGGGTGGTAGCTGATCGGCCGCCCGGTCACCGACGTCAGGGCCCGGGCGGTCTCGTGCAGGTCGATCGAGTGCGGCCCGGACACGTCGTAGACCTGGTCCTCGTGCCCCTCGCCGGTCAGCAGCGCGACCGCCAGGCGGGCCACGTCGCGGCGGGCGACCCACGCGACCCGGCCCTGGCCCGCCGGGGCCCGGATCACGCCGTCCTGGCCGACGAACCAGGGCGCCACGTCGGCATACAGACTGTCGCGCATCGCGGTCAGGGCGATCCCGGCCTCGCGCACCGCCTGCTCGGTGAGGCTGTGGTCACGGGCGTAGGTGAAGGTCGCGTGCGGCGCGGCGCCCATGAACGAGGTGTAGACGATCCGCCGGACCCCGGCCCGGCGTGCCGCCTCGACGGCGCTGAGGTGCAGGGAGACCCGGTCGGGGTCCTCGTGCCCGGAGACGAGGAAGAAGGTGTCCACCCCGTCCAGGGCCCGGGTCATCGCCTCGGTGTCCTGGTATGCCGCCTGCGCGACGTCCGCTCCGGTCCAGTCCGCGAGGCGGCCCGGGTCGCGGACGACGAGGCGGGGGTTGACCCCCTCCAGGCGCAGGCCCCGGGCGACCAGGGCGCCGAGCGCCCCGGTCACGCCCGAGACCGCGATGCTCATCCCTGGGGCCCGTCCTCGGCCGGCACCCCGGTGGTCGGGTCCTCACTGGAGAGCAGCGCCTCCAGCAACGGGCCGGTGACCCGGCGGAATGTGCGCCGGGGCCGGTTGCGGTCGATGACGGCGACCTCGAGCTGGTTGGCCCCGAGCGTGCGCGGCGCGCCACCGGAGGGGTCCTGGGCGAGCAGCTCGACGGCCAGGCGCAGCGCCGCCGACAGGGTCATGCCCGGCTGCCAGCGCTCCTGCAGCCCGGCCACGATCGGCTCGGCCGTGCCGCCCATGGCCACGAAGCCGTGCTCGTCCGCCACGGAGCCGTCGTAGGTCAGGCGGTAGATCTGGTCGCTGTCAGCGTCGGTGCCGACCTCGGCCACGACGATCTCGACCTCGTAGGGCTTGGACTCCTGGGTGAACACCGTGCCCAGCGTCTGGGCGTAGGCGTTGGCCAGGCCGCGGGCGGTCACGTCGCCCCGGTCGTAGGAGTAGCCGCGCAGGTCGGCGTAGCGCACGCCCGCCACCCGCAGGTTCTCGAACTCGTTGTACTTGCCGACCGCCGCGAAGGCGATCCGGTCGTAGATCTCGGAGACCTTGTGCAGCGCCCGAGAGGGGTTCTCCGCGACGAACGCGATGCCACCGTCGTAGCCGAGGACCACCACCGACCGGCCACGCGCGATGCCCTTGCGCGCGTAGTCGGCCCGGTCCTTCATCAGCTGCTCGGGCGAGACGTAGAACGGCATGGTCATCGGGCGCCTCCGGGGTTGCCGCGGCGGCCGGCGACGATCTGCTCGACCACGCCCGCCAGCGCGTCGTCGTCCAGGAAGCGCAGGCCCTCGGTGTCGATGACGGCCACGGTGGGCCAGATCCGCCGGCCCAGGTCGGGACCGCCGGTGGCCGAGTCGTCGTCGGCGGCGTCGTAGAGGGCTTCCACCGCCACGCTCACGGCGTCCGCGGAGGCCATGCCGGGCCGCCAGAGCTTCTTCAGGGCGCCGCGGGCGAACAGCGAGCCGGAGCCGACCGAGTGGTGGTCGTGCTCCTCGTAGCAGCCGCCGGTGACGTCGTAGGAGAAGATCCGCCCGGCGGTTGCGTCGAGGTCGAACCCGGCGAACAGCGGCACCACGGCCAGGCCCTGCATGGCCAGGCCCAGGTTGGAGCGGATCATCGTGGCGAGGCGGTTGGCCTTGCCCTCCAGGGAGAGCAGCGCGCCCTCGATCTTCTCGTAGTGCTCGAGCTCGACCTGGAACAGCTTGACCAGCTCGATCGCGATGCCCGCGGTGCCGGCGATGCCGACCGCGGAGTAGTCGTCGGCGCCGTAGACCTTCTCCATGTCGCGGTTGGCGATGAGGTTGCCCATCGTCGCCCGCCGATCTCCGGCCATCACCACGCCGCCGTCAAAGGTCAGCGCGACGATCGTGGTGCCGTGCGGCGCCTCGAGCGCCCCGCCGGGTGGCAGCGGGCGTCTCGAGGGCAGCAGGTGGGGGGCGTGGGCGCCGACGAACTCGGTGAAGGAGCTCGACCCCGTGGCGGTGAAGGCTGCGGGCAACCGGCCCGCGTCCTGGTGGCCGGGGAAGCTCACTGGCCGCCCTTCTGGACGAAGCCGCGCACGAACTCCTCCGCGTTGGACTCCAGCACGTCGTCGATCTCGTCGAGCACGCTGTCGATGTCGTCGTCCAGGGCGTCCTTGCGGGCGCTGGCCTCCGGTGCCGTGGGAGTGGGCTCCGGGACCTCGGGCTCGTCGTCGCGCCGCTGAGGCCGACTCTGCTCCTGGCTGGGCATGGATCCTCCTTGCGCTACCGCTGGTCCTGCCGGTCAATCGCCAGCCTAGTCACACCTATCCGGACGCGGCTGCCAACTCCCGCAACAGTGCTGTCGCATCCTCGCTGCGGTCGATCAGCGCCCCCACGGCGGCACGGGTGCCGCGCAGCGGCTCGAGCATCGGCACGCGCTGCAGCGAGGTGTGGCCGGGCAGGTCGAAGATCAGCGAGTCCCACGACGCGGCGGCGATCTGGTCGGCGTACTTCTCCAGGCAGCGGCCGCGGAAGTAGGCCCGGGTGTCCTCCGGTGGGTGGGTCACGGCGTGCCCGACGGCTTCCTCGGGCACGAGCGTCTCGATCCGGCCGCGCTGCTGGAGCCGGTGAAACAGCCCCTTCTCGGGGCGCACGTCCGACCATTGGATGTCGATCGCCCGCAGCCGGTGGTCGGACCACTCCAGCCCGTCGCGGTCGCGGTAGCCCTGCATCAGCGCCAGCTTGGCCACCCAGTCCAGCTCGCGGGCGCACTCCATCGGGTCGCGTTCCAGCCGGGCCAGCACCGACTCCCACCGCTGCATCACCTCGGCGGTGTCGGCGTCGAGCTCGCCGGCGTAGCGCGAGTCCAGCCAGCGAGAGACCTGCTCGTGGTAGAGCCACAGCAGCTCCACGGCGGTGACGTTGCGGCCGTCGCGCAGCTCGATCAGTGTCTTCAGGGACGGGTCGTGGGAGACGGCGTGCAGGGTCGAGACCGGTTTGTTGACCACCAGGTCCGCCGTCAGGGCGCGGTCCTCGATCATCGCGAGGACCAGGCTGGTGGTGCCCATCTTGAGCAGGTTGGCGACGTCGCACAGGTTGGCGTCCCCGATGATCACGTGCAGGCGCCGGTAGAGGTCGGCGACGGCGTGCGGCTCGTCGCGGGTGTTGATGATCGGCCGCTTCAGCGTGGTCTCCAGCCCCACCTCGACCTCGAAGAAGTCGGCGCGCTGGCTGATCTGGAAGCCGGTGGTCGAGGAGTCCTGGCCGATGCCCACACGGCCGGCCCCGCACATGACCTGCCGGGCCACGAAGAACGGGACGAGGTGGCGCACGATCTCGGCGAACGGGGTCTCCCGGCGCATGAGGTAGTTCTCGTGCGTGCCGTAGGAGGCGCCCTTGCCGTCGGTGTTGTTCTTGTAGAGGTTGACCCCGCCGGTGCCGCGCACCGGCGCCAGCCGGCGGACCGCCTCGAGCATGATCCGCTCCCCCGCCCGGTCCCAGCGGATCGCGTCGCGGGGGCTGGTCACCTCCGGGGAGGAGTACTCCGGGTGGGCGTGGTCGACATACAGGCGTGCCCCGTTGGTGAGGACCACGTTGGCGAGGGTGGGGTCCTCCTCATCGGTGAGCTGGCTGGCGTCGGCCAGCTGGCGGTTCATCTCGAAGCCGCGCGCGTCGCGCAGCGGCGCCTCGTCCTCGTAGTCCCAGCTGGCCTTGGTGGCTCGCGTCCCGCTGCTGCCGGCGCTGGCGTAGGCGTTGACGACGTAGCCCGAGAGCAGCATCGGGTTGGCGGTGGGGTCACCGGGCACCGAGATGCCGTACTCGGTCTCGATGCCCATGACGCGACGGACGCTCATGCCGCCAGCCTAAGCGAGCCGGGCGCCCGGGCATCGGGCATAGTGGCGGCCATGTCCCGGATGCCGCTGCGCACCAAGGTCTTCACGACGCTGCTGGACCGCTTCGGCCGGGAGTCGATCCTCGGGATGGACCTGGCGGCGATCCGCCGCAGCCGCGCCAGCGTCGCGCCGACGGTCCCGCCGTTCACGTGGGTCACCGGGCCGGTATCGCGCGCCGTCGCCATCGAGGACGCCACCTTCCCCGCCCGTGACGGCCACCCGGTCCCGCTCCGCATCTACCGCCCCGCCGGTGCGGGTCCGTCCGCCCCGGTGCTGCTGTGGTTCCACGGCGGCGGGTGGGTCCTCGGCAGCCCCCGGATGTACGACCCGTTGTGCAGCCACCTGGCCGAGGGCGTGGGCGCAGTCGTGGTCAGTGTCGACTACCGCAAGGCCCCCGAGCACCGGGCACCCCAGGCGGTCCACGACTGCGTCGACGCAACCCGGTGGGTGGCCTCGGCCGGGGCGCAGCTGGGCGCCGACCCGTCCCGGCTGGCGGTCAGCGGCGACAGCGCCGGCGGCAACCTGGCGGCCGTCGTGTGCCAGGTGGTGTGCGACGAGGGCGGTCCGCCCATCGCCCACCAGGCGCTGGTCTACCCCGCCACCGACGCCACGATGAGCCAGCCCTCCGTCACCGAGCACGCCCACGCACCGGTGCTCACCCGGGAGAAGATGACCGTCTTCCGCGCCCACTACCTCGGCGAGGACGGCCTGGCCCCCGACCACCCGCTGGTGTCGCCGTTGTGGGGGCAGGACCTGTCCGGGCTGCCGCCGGCGCTGGTGCAGACCGCCGACGTGGACCCGTTGCGCGACGAGGGCGCCCGCTACGCCGAGGCGCTTCGTGCCGCCGGGGTGCGGGCCCGGCTGACCAACTACCCGGGGGCGCCGCACGGGTTCGCCAGCTTCCCCGGCGCGACGACCGTGGGCCGGGCCGCTCGCGAGGAGCTGGTGGCCGAGCTGCGCCGTCATCTGGCCCCGACGCAGGCCCCGGTGGAGGATCGGGTCACCGACCGCGACTGAGAGGGCGAACCCATGGACGCCGTGGAGACCATCCTGGGCCGGCTGACCCTGGAGCAGAAGGCGTCCCTGACCTCCGGTGGCGACTTCTGGCACACCCAGGCGGTCCCCGACGCGGGGGTGCCGGCGGTCATGGTCACCGACGGGCCGCACGGGCTGCGCAGGCAGTCCGACGCCGGCGAGCCCATGGGCCTGGGCGGCAGCGACCCGGCGACCTGCTTCCCGCCCGCGGTCACCCTGGGCTCGACCTGGGACGTGGGTCTGGCCAGCCGGGTCGGGGAGGCCATCGGCGCCGAGGCCCTCGCGGCCCACGTCGCCGTGGTCCTCGGTCCCGGGGTCAACATCAAGCGCTCGCCGCTGTGCGGGCGCAACTTCGAGTACTTCTCCGAGGACCCGTTCCTGTCCGGCCGGATGGGCGCCGCGTGGGTGGCAGGGGTGCAGTCCCGTGGGGTGGGCACCTCGCTGAAGCACTACGCCGCGAACAACCAGGAGACCGACCGGTTGCGGGTCAGCGCCGATGTCGACGAGCGCACGCTGCGGGAGGTCTACCTGCCGGCGTTCGAGCACGTCGTGCGGCAGGAGCAGCCCACCACCGTCATGTGCGCCTACAACAAGCTCAACGGCACCCACGCCAGCGAGCACCACTGGCTGCTGACGCAGGTGCTGCGCCGGGAGTGGGGGTTCGCCGGGACGGTCGTCTCCGACTGGGGGGCCGTCAGCAACCGGGTCGCCGCGCTCGCCGCCGGGCTGGACCTGGAGATGCCGCCCTCGGGCACGGACCAGCAGGTGGTCGACGCGGTCCGCTCCGGTGAGCTGCCCGAGGAGGTGCTGGACGAGGCGGTACGCCGCGTGCTCACCCTGGTGGGCCGCGAGCAGTCCCTGCCCGAGGAGCGACCGGCCGTGGACCTCGACGCCCACCACGCGCTGGCCCGGGAGGTGGCCGCGGCCGGGGCGGTGCTGCTGAAGAACGAGGGCGGCATCCTCCCCCTGGCCGCCGACGGGTCCGAGGCGCTCGCCGTCATCGGGGAGCTGGCCCGCACGCCGCGCTACCAGGGCGCGGGCAGCTCCCAGGTCGCGCCCACCCGGCTGGACGCGGCCCTGGGGGCGGTCCGGGCGCTCGCCGGCGACGAGCGGGTGCACTTCGCCCCCGGTTACACCCTCGACGGACCCGTGGACTCCGCCCTCGTCGACGAGGCAGTCGAGGCGGCGCGGGAGGCCAGCACCGTGCTGTTGTTCCTCGGCCTGCCGCCGTCGGCGGAGTCCGAGGGGTTCGACCGTCCGGACATCGCCCTGCCCGCCGCGCAGCTAGCCCTGCTGCGCGCCGTCCGGGCCGTCAACGAGCGTGTCGTGGTCGTGCTGGCCAACGGCGGGCTGGTCTCGGTGTCGGGGTGGGAGGACCAGGCGGCGGCGGTGCTCGAGGGCTGGCTGGGCGGTCAGGCCGGCGGCAGCGCCACGGCGGACCTGCTCTTCGGCCGGGCCAACCCCTCGGGCCGGCTCACCGAGACGCTGCCGCTGCGGCTCGAGGACACCCCCTCGTGGCTGTTCTTCCCCGGCGGGGAGCAGCACGTGCGCTACGGCGAGGGGATCTACGTCGGCTACCGCTACCACCACACCCTCGGCGACCCGGTCGCCCACCCGTTCGGCTTCGGGCTGTCCTACACGACGTTCGACCTCACCGACCTCGCGGTGCGCCGGACCGGCCCCAATGCCGCGGAGGCGTCGGTGACGGTCACCAACACCGGGCCGGTGGCCGGGAGCGAGGTGGTCCAGGTCTACGTCCACGACCGGGCGGCCTCGGTGGACCGGCCCGAGCAGGAGCTGAAGGGCTTCGCCAAGGTCCACCTCGAGCCCGGTGCCAGCGGCACGGTGCGCGTCCCGCTGGAGCAGGAGGCCTTCCGCTTCTGGTCACCCGGTCGGGGGCGGTGGGTGGTCGAGGCGGGCGAGGTGGAGGTCCGGGTGGGCACCTCCTGTGCCGACATCCACCTGGTGGAGGTCCTGGACCTGGAGGGCGACGGAGTGCTCCCGGAGCTGGACGCCACCTCGACCCTGGACGAGTGGTTCGCCCACCCGGTCGGCGGGCCGGTCCTGCGGCAGGCGCTCGCCGAGGGCGGCGGCCGCGACCTCGACGAGGTCGACGCCCATGAGCGGGCCATCCTCGGGGCGATGCCTTTGGGCAAGCTCTCCGCGTTCGGCCTGGGTGTGCCGCGCGCGGAGGTGGACGCGCTGGTCGAGGAGGTCCGCGCCGAGGGGTGATCGGGACCCGCGGTCAGCGCCCCGGCAGGGGCGCCTCGAGCAGGGACTGAACCAGCCCGGCATACAGATCGAGGGCGGGGGCGCTCTCGGCGCGGTCGTCGGGGGCGAAGCCGTAGACGCGGGTGCCGCCGGCCAGGCCGATCAGGGCGCAGGCGACGAGCTCGGCCCGGGTCTGGGCCTCCGGGCCGCCCCCGAGGGCCTCGGTCAGGGGGGCGACGTAGGCACGGACGAACCGGGTCTTGACCTCCTCGCGGTTGGGGGCGGGAAGGACGAGCACGATGGCGCGGACCCAGGGCTCGGAGGCCAGCTCCTCCCGGCGGCGCAGGACCCGGCGGACCAGCTCCCGGCCGAGGTCGGCCAGGGGCAGGTCCTCCGGCCACGGCTCCGGGTCGAACGAGGCCGCGTCGAGGAAGAGCTGCTCCTTGCTGCCGACGACCTTCATCACCATGGCCGGGGACAGCCCGGCCTCCGCGGCGACGTCGCGGATGGTCACCGACCGGAAGCCGCGCTCGGCGAACAGGCGCCGGGCGGCGGTGATGACGACCTCGCGGGTGCCGGCCTCGGTCACGCCAGGACCCGGGTCGGCGCCGGCAGGTCGACGTCGACCGTCTCGGGGTGGCCCGTGACGGTGACCAGGGTGGACCCCGCACGTCGCTGCGTGGCGTCGACCACCGTCAGGACATACCGGCCGGCACCGGGCAGGGGCAGCGCGTAGCGGCCCTCGGCGTCGGCGCGGGTGCACGCCACGGACTCCCCCGACGGCCTGGTGAGGGTGACGAGCGCGCCCTCGGCGCAGCCGTCGGCACCCCGGACGAGACCGGTCAGGGACAGCCGCTCGGTGAGCACGAGGTGCTGGTGGGTCGTGCCCTCGCCGAGGTCGAGCACGTCCGACCGGGGGGACCAGCCGTCGGCGGCGGTGACCACGAGATAGCGGCCGGGACCGGGCAGGGCCACCTGGTAGGCGCCGGTGCTGTCGACGCGGGACCAGTCCACCGGCTCGCCGTCGATGCGCAGCACCGAGACGACCGCGCCGCGGATGGGCCGGCCGGAGTCGGCGTGCACAACGCCGCGGACGACGATCTCGTGCTCCCGGCCGGGGCCCTTGACCTCGTCGTGCACGGGGGCCTCGGGTGCCGGGGCCATGGCTTCGGCGGTCCCGTGAGCCACCGCCGGCGCGGGGGCCGCGGCCCGGGACCGCGGCAGCGCCAGCGCGACGGCCGCGGCGGCCAGGCCGGCGATCGCGGCCAGCCAGAAGATCTGCTTGAACGCGTCCAGCGCCGGCACGGTCACCGGCCCCAGGCGCATCACCGTGCCCGTCAGCACCGCGGCGACGGTAGCGCTGGCGGTCGAGGTGCCGATGGCGCGCAGCAGGGTGTTCAGCCCGTTGGCCGAGGCGGTCTCGGTGATCGGCACGGCGCGCATGATGAGGGTGGGCATCGCCGCATAGGAGACGGCCGTGCCCATCGAGACCAGGGCGGCGCCGACGATGACCTGCCACAGCTGGTCGAGCAGGAACACCCGGCCGACGTAGGCGCCGGCCATGATCAGCGCGCCGGTGATGAGGGTGGTCTTGGCGCCGAAGCGGCGGGTGATCGCGGCCGAGACCGGGGCGAGCAGGACCATGGCCAGCCCGGCCGGCAGCATGCCCAGCCCGGCGTCGATGACCGACAGGCCGAAGCCGTAGCCGGTCGCCTTGGGCATCTGCAGCAGCTGGGTGGTCGTGAGCATGTTGCCGAACATGGCGAAGCCCAGCAGCACCGAGGCCAGGTTGGTCAACAGGACCGCCGGGCGGGCGGAGGTGCGCACGTCCACCAGCGGCCGGGCCACCCGCAGCTCCACCGGCAGCCACACCGCCAGCAGGACCGCGGCCGCCACGAACAGCACCAGCGTCCGCTCGCTGGTCCAGCCCCAGTGACCGCCCTTCGAGATCGCCAGCAGCAGCGAGGTCAGGGCGGCCGAGAGCAGGATCGCGCCGCCGACGTCGAACCGGCCGCGGCTGCGCACCGACGACTCGGGGATGACCAGCGGCACCGCGACCAGCATGAGCGCGCCCATGCCCGCGGCCACCCAGAACAGGGCGTGCCAGTCGGCGTGCTCGCTGATGAAGCCGGACAGGGGCAGACCGATCGCGGCGCCGATGCCCAGGGTGGCGCTCATGAGGGCGACCGCGGAGCCCACCCGCTCCCGGGGCAGCTCGTCCCGCATGATGCTGATGCCCACGGGGATGAGCGCAGCGGCGAAGCCCTGGAGCGCCCGGCCGGTGACCACCGCGCCGAGGGACGTGCCGAGGGCGCCGACGACCGAGCCGGCGATCATCACGACCAGGCAGACGATCATCATCAGGCGCTTGCCGGCCATGTCGGCCAGCCGGGAGACGATCGGGGTGGCGACCGCGCTGGTGAGAAGGGTCGCCGTCACCAGCCAGGAGGCGTCCTCGGTGGTGGTGTGCAGGAGCCCGGGGAACTCCGGCAGCAGCGGCACCACGAGGGTCTGCTGGAGCGCGACGATCGTGCCGCACAGGCTGAGCACGGCGATGACGAGCGGGGTGGGGGCGACACGGCGGGGGGAGGCGTGGGCAGACACCGGGGTCCTTCGCAGGGTGGGTGAACGAACGTTCACCAGCAGTGAACCACTGTTCACCACGCGCCCCCAAATCCCCGCCCGGCGCTTGTTAGGGTCGCGGCATGGCCGCCGACGAGCTTCTCGCCCTCTACGACCCGGGCGACGACACCGGCCGGGTCACCGGCGCCGCCCCCCGCTGGCAGGTCCGCGCCGAGAACCTGCCCCACGCCGCCACCGCCGTGATCGTGCGGCGTCCCGACGGCGCGGTCTACGTCCACCGGCGCACCGACACCAAGGACGTCTACCCCGGCATGCACGACGCGTTCGCCGGCGGCTGCGTCGACGCCGGGGAGGACCCCGAGGACGCCACGCGTAGGGAGCTGGCGGAGGAGCTGGGGATCACCGGGGTCGAGCTGGTCCCCCGCTTCCGCCGTTGGTACCGCGACGAGCACACCCACTACCTGGCCTTCGGCTACGAGGTCATCTGGGACGGCCCGGTGGTCCACCAGCCGGAGGAGGTCGCCGACGGCGGGTGGATGCCGTGGCAGGAGCTCCTGGAGCGCCTGGCCGACCCGACGTGGCCGTTCGTCCCCGACGGCCGCGCCGGGATCGCGGCCTACCTCGACGCCCTGGCGGGACAGCAGTGAAGTCCCTGACCGCGAAGGCCCTCGCCCTGCTGGCGATCGACACCCTCCTCGTGCTCGCCTTCGCCGCCATCGGCCGGCGCAGCCACGAGGAGTCCTCCGCCCTGGCCGGGGTCCTGGTCACCGCATGGCCGTTCCTCGCCGGTATCGCGGTCGGCTGGCTCATCTCGATCACCACCTTCGGTGCCGTCCCCGGCACGGTGCGGCACGGCATACCGGTGTGGCTGTCCGCCGTCGCCGTGGGGATGTTCCTGCGGGACATGACCGGACGCGGCATCGCCGCCTCGTTCGTGGTCGTCGCCACCGTCGTTCTCGGGGCGTTCCTGCTCGGGTGGAGGGCGCTCGCGGGGTGGCTCAACCGGTGGGAGGGACCCGGGCATGCCTGAGCCCACCATCCGCGCGGCGCTCGCGGGCGACGTGCCGGCGATCGCCGCGATCTACGGCCATGCGGTGCGCGGCTCCGTGGCGACGTTCGACGTGGCCGACCCTGAGCCGGCGTACTGGCAGGCGAAGCTGGACAGCCCCCACCCCGGCGACCACGTGCTCGTCGCCGAGGACACCGACGGCACGGTCCTCGGCTACGCCTACTCCTCCTCGTTCCGGCCACGGCCGGCCTACGACCGCACCCGGGAGACCTCGGTCTATCTCGACCCGCGGGCCGTCGGCCGCGGCCTGGGCGCCACGCTCTATGCCCGGCTGCTGGAGCTGCTGCGCGACTCCGGCGTCCACCTCGCCGTGGCCGTGGTCGCCCAGCCCAACCCCGCCAGCGACGCGCTGCACCGCCGCCTCGGCTTCCGGGAGGTCGGCGTGCTGGAGGAGGTCGGGCACAAGTTCGGCGCCTACGTCAGCACCCGGTGGTACCAGCTGCTGCTGGAGCCACCGGGTGCCGAGGGGCCGGGGCCGGACTAGAGGTACTGGCCGGTGTTGGCGACGGTGTCGATCGACCGGCCCGGCTCGGTGCCGTCCTTGCCGGTGATGAGCGTGCGGATGTAGACGATCCGCTCGCCCTTCTTGCCCGAGATCCGCGCCCAGTCGTCGGGGTTGGTCGTGTTGGGCAGGTCCTCGTTCTCCTTGAACTCGTCGACGCACGAGGCAAGGAGGTGCTCGACCCGGATGCCCTTGGCGCCGCTGGTGAGGAAGTCCTTGATCGCCATCTTCTTGGCCCGGTCCACGATGTTCTGGATCATCGCGCCCGAGTTGAAGTCCTTGAAGTAGAGGACCTCCTTGTCGCCGTTGGCGTAGGTGACCTCCAGGAAGCGGTTCTCGTCGATCTCGGAGTACATCCGCTGCACCGCGGAGTCGATCATCGCCTCCACCGTGCGCTGCCTGGACCCGTCGTGCTCGGACAGGTCGTGCTCGTGCAGCGGCAGCGTCGCGGTGAGGTACTTGCTGAAGATGTCCCGGGCGCTCTCGGCGTCGGGCCGCTCGATCTTGATCTTCACGTCGAGCCGGCCGGGACGCAGGATCGCGGGGTCGATCATGTCCTCGCGGTTCGAGGCGCCGATGACGATGACGTTCTCCAGACGCTCGACACCGTCGATCTCCGAGAGCAGCTGGGGCACGATCGTGGTCTCGACGTCGGAGGAGACGCCGGAGCCACGCGTGCGGAACAGGCTGTCCATCTCGTCGAAGAACACCACGACCGGGGTGCCACCGGAGGCCTTCTCCCGGGCCCGCTGGAAGATCAGCCGGATGTGCCGCTCGGTCTCGCCGACGTACTTGTTGAGCAGCTCCGGGCCCTTGATGTTGAGGAAGAAGCTCTTGGTCTCGGTCCGGCCGGTGCGCTCGGCGACCTTCTTGGCCAGGGACGCGGCGACCGCCTTGGCGATCAGCGTCTTGCCGCAGCCGGGCGGGCCGTAGAGCAGGACGCCCTTGGGCGGCTTGAGCTCGTGCTCCTTGAACAGGTCGGGGTGCAGGTAGGGCAGCTCCACCGCGTCGCGGATCTGCTCGATCTGCCCGGCCAGGCCACCGATGTCGTCGTAGTCGATGTCTGGCACCTCCTCCAGGACCAGGTCCTCGACCTCGGCCTTGGGGATGCGCTCGTAGACGAAGCCGGAGCGGGTGTCGAGCATGAGCGCGTCGCCCACGCGGATCGGCTCGCCCTCCAGGCTCTCGGCCATGCGCACGACGCGCTCCTCGTCGGCGTGGGCCACCACGAGGATCCGGTCGTCGCCGAGCAGCTCCTTGATCATGACGACCTCGCCGACCCGCTCGAAGCCGCAGGTGGCCACGACGTTGAGCGCCTCGTTGAGCATGACCTCGCGGCCGGCGGACAGCTCGGCCGGGTCGACCGCCGGCGACACCGCGACGCGCATCTTGCGCCCGCCGGTGAGGATGTCGACGGTCGCGTCGTCGTAGGACTCCACGATCAGCCCGTAGGCCGACGGGGGCTGGGCGAGCCGGTCGACCTCGCTCTTGAGCGTGACGATCTGCTCCCGGGCCTCCTTGAGCGTCTTGACCAGCCGCTCGTTCTGGGAGGACACCGTGGCCAGGGAGGACTGCAGCTGCAGGACGCGGTTCTCGAGGTCCCGGCTCCGGGTGGGCGACTCGGCCAGTCTGCGGCGCAGCGCCGTCACCTCGTCGTTGAGCAGCGACTGCTGGCGCTCGACCTCTTCACGCTCGAGGCGCTCGTCGTCCCCGGCAGCCTCGTGGGGCTGACGGGCGTCGTGCTGCGGCGAGTTGTCGGACATCGTCGGAACCTCCTCGCGGGCGACTCCCGGCCGCTGCCGCGACCGATAGGACGACCCTAGCCCGCATCGGGCCCTACGTCTCGGACGTCTCAGTCACAGAACGGCGAACGCGACGGATCTTCTTCTCCGACAGGGGCCGCTCGCCGAGGTCCTCCGGCTCCCACTGCTCCGTGGCGGCCTCGCCGTAGGCCCCCTTTGCGGGGCGGCGCTTGCGCAGCGGCGGGGTCACCCCGGGGGCGAGCCGGCGCGTGGTGATGAGGAACCCGGTGTGGCCGTGCATCCGGTGCTCGGGACGCACCGCGAGGCCCTCCAGGTGCCAGCCGCGGACCAGGGACTCCCACGCCTGGGGCTCGGTGAAGCCGCCGTGGTCGCGCGCGGCCTCGGCGACCCGGGAGAGCTGGGTGGCGGTGGCGACGTAGCAGATGAGGACGCCGCCGGGGGCGAGGGCGTCGGCGACGACGCCCAGGCACTCCCACGGCGCGAGCATGTCCAGCACGACGCGGTCCACGGTCCCGGGCTTGACCGCTCCCGGGAGGGTCTCGACGAGGTCGCCGACCGACAGGGTCCACGCCGGATGCGGGCCGCCGAAGAACGCCTCCACGTTGCCGCGGGCGATGTCGGCGAAGTCCTCACGCCGCTCGAAGGAGTGCAGGGAGCCCTGGTCGCCCACGGCCCGCAGCAGCGACATGCTCAGCGCGCCGGAGCCCACGCCGGCCTCCACGACGCGGGCGCCGGGGAAGATGTCGGCCATGGCCACGATCTGGCCGGCGTCCTTGGGGTAGACCACGGCCGCGCCGCGCGGCATGGACAGCACGTAGTCGGACAGCAGCGGGCGCAGCGCGAGGTACTCCACCCCGGCGGTGTTCTTCACGACCGAGCCGTCGGGCGCGCCGATGAGGTCGTCGTGGGCCAGCCGGCCGCGGTGGGTGTGGAACTCCTTGCCGGCACCGAGGGTGATGGTGTGCAGGCGGCCCTTGGGGTCGGTCAGCTGCACCCGCTCCCCCTCACCGAACGCCCCTCGGCGGGTGTGCGCCCCGGTGGGGCTGTCGTCCAGGGTGTCAGGCGAGGTGCTCATGGCGGGCAAGTCTAGGTGCGCCGCGACGGCCTTCGTGACAGGGCGTCCTCGAGGTCGCCGGCCAGGACGATGCCCGCCAGCGGCGCCCCCGGAGCCACGCGCACCGGCACCGCGTCGACGCCGAGCTGCTGCATCGTCTCGGCGATGGTCGTGACCGGCTCGGACGGCGAGGCCAGGGCGACCCAGCCGCGCGGCTGGGCCCGCATCACTGCGGAGACAGGCGTGCTCGCCAGCAGTGGCTCCGGTATGCCGCGCAGCGCGTCGTCGTCGACCAGCCCGAGCTCGGCGCCGGTCGGGTCCACGATGACCACCGCGGCGCCCCCCAGCTCGCTGGTGCGCAGGGCGTAGGCGTCCTGCGCGGTGGCGGACACCGGCAGGGTGGTGACCCGGCGCCATACGGTGTCGACCATGACGCCGTTGAGGCGTCCCCGGGTGCGTCCGGCGCGCACGGCCTGCGTCGCCCCGGCCCACAGGAACGCGCTGATCATGCCGCCCCAGACCAGGTCCACGATGTCGACCGGGCGGTTCTGCACCGCCGGCCAGACCACGACGAACCCGACGAAGGCGAGGACGGTCAGGACCCGGCCGCACCACCCGGCAGCCGTGAGCCCGGCCTCGCGGCGTCCGGTGAGCTTCCAGACGAGGGCGTCCACGATGAACCCGCCGTCCAGGGGCAGCCCGGGCAGCACGTTGAACAGGGCGACGAAGGCGTTGGTCCAGGCCGTCGCCCCAAGCAGGATGTGCGCGACGCCACCGCCGGCGACGAGGTGGCTCAGCTGCCAGGCGATGACGGCCAGCACCCCGTTGGTGGCCGGGCCGACGACGGCGACCAGGGCGCTGGCCCCGGGGGTCTTGCCCGCCGACTCGTATGCCGTGTGGCCGCCCCACAGATCGGCCACCACGCGGCTGACGCGGTAGCCGAAGGCCCGGGCGACCAGGGCGTGGGCGGCCTCGTGGGCCAGCACCGACACCAGGAGCAGGAGGGCGAAGGCCGCGGCGACGAGGTAGGCGCCCGAGCCCAGGTCGGGCCGCGAGGCCTGCAGGGACGGGCCGTAGAGCACAAGGATGACGACGGCGATGATCGGCCAGGTGCGGCCGATGTAGACGGGGATGCCGGCGAGGGTCGCGATGCGCAGGCCGGGGGCGCGCTGGGGCGGCGCGGCGCCGTCGGTCGTCATGCAGCGACCCTACGTCAGCCGGTGACCGTCGGGGTCAGGGATGGCTGTGGCCCACCTGTGAGCTGAGGTGCGCGCGTCCGCCGGGCTGTCGCCGGGTTGTCGGCCGTGCGCCCTACAGTGCACCGCATGGTTGCCGCGTTGTCCCCGAGCCGCGCCTCGGACTTCATGCAGTGCCCGTTGCTCTACCGCTTCCGGGTCATCGACAAGCTGCCCGAGCCGCCGAGCGCGGCCGCGGCGCGCGGCACGCTGGTCCACTCGGTGCTGGAGCGGCTCTTCGACCTGCCCGCCCCCGAGCGGACCCTGGCCGCCGCCGCCGGCCTGGTCGCCCCGCAGTGGGAAGCACTCGTCGAGGCCGAGCCCGACCTGGCCTCGCTGGTGGACGGGACCTCGCCCGATGCGCTCGCGGCGTGGTTCGAGGAGTCGGTGGCCCTCATCGAGCGGTGGTTCACCCTGGAGGACCCGACGCGCCTGGAGCCGGCCGAGCGCGAGCTCTACGTCGAGACCGAGCTCGACGGGCTCACCCTGCGCGGCTACGTCGACCGGCTGGACGTCGCGCCGACCGGGGAGGTCCGCGTGGTCGACTACAAGACGGGCCGCTCGCCCTCCGAGCTGTTCGAGGCCAAGGCGCTGTTCCAGATGAAGTTCTACGCCCTGGTCCTGTGGCGGCTGCGGGGCGAGGTGCCGCGACTGCTGCAGCTGGTCTACCTGGGCAACTCCGAGATCGTGCGCTACTCCCCCGACGAGACCGACCTGCTCGCCACCGAGCGCAAGCTCAAGGCGCTGTGGCAGGCCATCGAGCGTGCGGCGTCGACCGGTGACTGGCGGCCCAACAAGTCGCGGCTGTGCGACTGGTGCGAGCACCGCCAGCTGTGCCCGGCGTGGGGTGGCACTCCCCCGCCGCTGCCCGAGGGTGCGACCGTGCTCGCCCTCGACCCGCGCGCGTCAGCGGCGGTCAGCCCCACCGAGGAGTGACGGCACGGCCCGACGCATCCAGTCGAGGTGCGGCGGACCGTGCCGTCCACCCTCCTCGGGGCGGAGCCTGCCGTCCAGGCTGATGTGGTCTGCCCCGGTCGGGCGACCCGGCGAGGTGTGCTCGCCTCGGGCCCGTTATCTGGCTACCGTTATGGGCATGACTTCCCCCGCAGACCGCCTGGTCGGCCGCCTCGATGCTGCTGCGGAGCAGATCTCCACCCGGGGGGCCACGAGCGCCTCCCGCTCCCGCCAGGTGAGGTGGGTCGTCGGTGAGCTGCGCCGCGCCCTCGAGCACGAGGACTTCGGGGACCTCCCCCCGGACGTGCTGTCCCTGTTCACCGCGACGGCCCTGCAGCGCTACCTGACGCTGGCCCGCGAGGGCGCCCTGCGGGTGGCGCCCTACCGGCGGACCACACCCTCCCCTGCCTCCGAGCGCGTGCGCCTGGACTGTCTGGCCCTGCTGGCGGAGGAACTGCGCCTCAAGCTGCCGGACCTGGCCCGGCCCGTGCCGCCGGTCCTGAAGGACACCGTGCCCGAGCGGCAGCAACAGCGGGTGTGGGCGCACCTTGACTCCATCTCCAGGGACCCGCGCACGACGCCCGGCCGGGTCCGCCTGCTGGCGATGGTGGGCGTGGTCCTGGACACCGGCGCCCGCGCCGGCGAGCTGTGCGCGATGCGTGTGGACGACCTGGCCCCGGACCTGTCCTCGGTGCGGTTCCACCGGCGACCACAGGCCCTGCGGGTCAACGAGCCGGCACTGGACCAGGTGGCCCTGACCGCCGGGACCCGCGTGGCCCTGCGGCGCTGGCTGGACGAACGCGAGCTGATCGTCGGCCGTCTCGAGGGCACGATGGCGGCGCTCTGGGTGTCGGTCCGGGGCAACCACGTCGAGACCTCCACCGGTCGGTCGGTGCCACGGCCGGCCGGGATGCCACTGCAGAGCCGCGGGCTGCGCCGGGCCTACGAGCGGGCCGTCGACGAGCTCAACGTCGACTTCGCCGGAACGCCCGACTGGCAACCCCTGCCGTCGCGGCTGGAGCAGCTGCGACGTGGCATACCGGTCTCCACCGAGTAGGCGGCCTGCGCTCCTCGGCGTCTGTCCCTGGAGCCCGGCTCCCCTGCCCCGGGCAGGGGCTACTCCTTCTCGCACCGGGCCCGTTATCTCAGGGGCCTCGCTTCTGGTCGTCGAACCCCGCGTACGGCTCAGGGATGCCGGGCCGCATCCGGGCCGACGGCCACAGGAAGGGTCGGCAGCCTGCCTCAGGGTGCCGACCGCCGGTCCCGGCGCGGGGGCGGCCACTGCTGCCGCAGGGTGAACCGACGCGCGGGTATGCCGGTCCGCTCCCCGGTGCGGGCCTCAGAGGAAGAGGCGGGTGAGGTCCGGCGGGGTGAGGCCCCGCAGGGACGGCAGCTGCACCGCGCCGCGATGGATCGGCACCGGCACGACGTGCGGCACGGCGATGGTGCGCACCCCGGCGGCCACGGCCGAGGCCACTCCGGTCGGCGAGTCCTCGATGGCGATGCTCTCGGCGAGCTCGACGCCCAGGGCCCGTGCCGCGGCGCGGTAGGGCTCGGGGTGCGGCTTGCCGTGCGCCACCTCGTCGCCGGTGATCACCGCCGAGAACGTCCCCGCCGGCAGCGACGCGACGAACACGTCGGCCAGGGAACGCCACGACATCGTCACGAGCGCACACGGCACGCCGTGCTCGACCAGGCCGTGCAGCAGCTCGTGTGCCCCAGGGCGCCAGGGCACGTGCTCCTTGACCCGGCGCACGACGCCGGCGAGCAGCTCCTCGATGATCTCCAACGGCGACAACGAGATCGGCGAGTGCGCGCGGATGTACTCCGCGGACACCATGAGGTCGTTGCCGACGAGCTGGTGGGCGTGCTCGTCGGTCCACACCCCGCCGTGGGCCTCGACGAGCGCGTGCTCCTCGGCGATCCAGTAGGGCTCGGTGTCGACGAGGGTGCCGTCCATGTCCCAGAGGACGGCGGCGGGCAGGTAGGGCGAAGCGGCGGAGTGGCTCATGTCGCGTTGAAGTACTTGGCTTCCGGGTGGTGGACGACGAGCGCGTCGGTGGACTGCTCGGGGTGCAGCTGCAGCTCCTCGGACAGGCTCACGCCGATCCGCGAGGGGTCGAGCAGCTCCACGAGCGTGGCCCGGTCCTCGAGGTCCGGGCAGGCCGGGTAGCCGAAGGAGTAGCGGGACCCACGGTAGGCCTGGCGCAGGATCCCGCCCAGGTCCGGGTCGTCCTCGGTGCCGAAGCCGAGCTCCTCACGCACCCGCGCGTGCCACATCTCCGCCAGCGCCTCGGTCAGCTGCACCGACAGGCCGTGCAGCTCGAGGTAGTCGCGGTAGGCGTTGCGCGAGAACAGCTCTGCGGTCGCCTCCGCCACCCTGGCGCCCATGGTGACCAGGTGGAAGGCGATGACGTCCGGCTGCCCGTCGGCCTCCCACGCCTCCTTGCTGCGGAAGAAGTCGGCCAGGCACAGCCGCCGGTCGCGCCGCTGGCGCGGGAAGCGGAACCGCGCGCGCTCCTGCCCCTCGAGCTCGCCCTCGTGGTGCAGGACGACGAGCTCGTTGCCCTCGCTGTAGCAGGGGAAGTAGCCGTAGACCACGGCCGCCTCGAGCAGGTTGTCGGTCTTGACGCGGTCCAGCCACATGCGCAGCCGCGGCCGGCCCTCGGTCTCGACCAGCTCGTCATACGACTGCCCGCTCTCGCCGCGCGAGCCCTTCAGGCCCCATTGGCCCAGGAAGGTCGCGCGCTCGTCGAGGTATGCCGCGTAGTCGGCCAGCGCGATCCCCTTGACGACCCGCGTGCCCCAGAAGGGCGGCGTGGGGATGCTGTTGTCGGTCGCCACGTCCGAGCGCGTGGTGTCGGCCAGGGCCGCGTCGTCGCTCTCCGGTGTAGCCACCTGGCGCACCCGGCGCTTGCGCAGCTCCGGCAGCGTGTCCTCCACGGACAGCTCCGGGTTGGTCTTGGCTGCCGCGACGGCGTCCATCAGGCGCAGCCCCTCGAAGGCGTCGCGGGCGTAGCGGACCTGGCCCTCGTAGACCTCGGCGAGGTCGTTCTCGACGTAGGCGCGAGTCAGGGCCGCCCCGCCGAGGAGCACCGGCCAGCGCGCCGCCAGGCCGCGGGAGTTGAGCTCCTCGAGGTTCTCCTTCATGACCACGGTGGACTTCACGAGCAGGCCGCTCATGCCGATCGCGTCGGCGTCGTGCTCCTCGGCGGCCCGGATGATCTCCGAGACCGGCTGCTTGATGCCGATGTTGACCACGTCGAAGCCGTTGTTGCTCAGGATGATGTCGACGAGGTTCTTGCCGATGTCGTGGACGTCGCCCTTGACCGTCGCCAGCACGATGCGGGCCTTGGCCTCCCGGCCACCATCGGCGGAGCCCTCGATGTGCGGCTCCAGCCAGGCCACGGCGGCCTTCATCACCTCGGCGGACTGCAGCACGAACGGCAGCTGCATCTCGCCCTTGCCGAACAGCTCACCGACCGTGCGCATGCCGGCGAGAAGGTTGTCGTTGATGACGTCGAGGGCGGTCAGCCCCTTGTCGAGGGCCGCCTGCAGGTCGGTCTCAAGGCCCTGCCGCTCGCCGTCGACGATCCGCTGCTCCAGGCGCTTCTCCAGCGGCAGCGCAGCCAGCGCGTCGGCCCGGGAGGCCTTGAGGGAGGCGGAGTCCACGCCCTCGAACAGCTCCAGCAGCCGCGCCAGCGGGTCGTAGAGCAGCTCGCTCTGGCCGGGCTCCCCCGCCCAGCGACGCCGGTCGTGGACCAGGTCGAGGGCGACCTCGCGCTGGTCCTCGGGGATGCGCGCCACCGGGATGATCTTGGCGGCGTGCACGATCGCCGAGTCCAGGCCGGCCTTGACGCACTCGTGCAGGAACACGGAGTTGAGCACCACCCGCGCGGCGGGCTTCAGGCCGAAGGAGACGTTGGAGACGCCGAGGGTCGTCTGCACGTCGGGGTAGCGCCGCTTGATCTCGCGAATGGCCTCGATCGTCTCGACCGCGTCGCGGCGGGTCTCCTCCTGACCGGTGGCGATCGGGAAGGTGAGGGTGTCGACGACGATGTCGCTGACCTGCATCCCCCACTCCCCCGTGAGCGCCTCGATCAGCCGGGTGGCCACGGCCACCTTGTGCTCGCGGGTGCGGGCCTGCCCGTCCTCGTCGATGGTCAGGGCGACGACCGCGGCGCCGTGCTCGCGCACCACCGGCATGATCCGGCGGAACCGGGAGCCCTCGCCGTCGCCGTCCTCGTAGTTGACCGAGTTGACGACCGCGCGACCGCCGAGCAGCTCGAGACCGGCCTCGACGACTGCCGGCTCGGTGGAGTCGAGCACCAGCGGCAGCGTCGAGGAGGTCGCCAGCCGGCTGACCACCGAGCGCATGTCGTCGACGCCGTCGCGCCCGACGTAGTCCACGCAGACGTCGAGCAGGTGCGCGCCGTCGCGGGTCTGCTCCCGGGCGATCTCGACGCACTCGTCCCAGCGCTGGTCGAGCATGGCCTCGCGGAAAGCCTTGGAACCATTGGCGTTCGTGCGCTCACCGATGGACAGGAACGACGCGTCCTGGCGGAACGGGACCGCCTGGTAGAGCGAGGCCACGCCCGGCTCCGGGCGCGGGCGGCGCGGGGCGAGCGGCTGCCCGCCGACGGCCTTGACGACCTGTTCGAGGTGCGCCGGCGTCGTGCCGCAACAGCCGCCCACCAGGGACAGGCCGAACTCGGCGGTGAACTGCTCGTGCGCCGCCGCGAGCTCCTGGGGCGTGAGCGGGTATGCCGCGCCCTCCTTGGTGAGCATCGGCAGGCCCGCGTTGGGCATGCAGGTGACGGGGATGCGGGCGTGCTTGGCCAGGTGGCGCAGGTGCTCGCTCATCTCGGCCGGGCCGGTGGCGCAGTTCAGGCCGATCGCGTCGATCCCCAACGGCTCGAGGGCGGTCAGGGCCGCGCCGATCTCGGAGCCCATGAGCATCGTGCCGGTCGTCTCGACGGTGACCTGCACGATGACCGGCAGGTCCTCGCCGGCGGCCTTGAGCGCCCGCCTGGCGCCGATGACCGCGGCCTTGGCCTGCAAGAGGTCCTGACTGGTCTCGATGAGGATGACGTCAGCGCCGCCGTCGACGAGCCCGCGTGCCTGCTCGGCATACGCATCGCGCAGCGTCGCGAAGGGGACGTGGCCCAGGGAGGGCAGCTTGGTGCCCGGCCCCACCGAGCCGATGGCGAAGCGCGGGTGCTCGGGCGTCGACCACGCGGCGACAGCCTGGGCCGCGATCCGCGCGCCGGCCTCGGCCAGCTCGTAGATGCGGTCCTGGATGTCGTACTCGCCGAGGTTGCCCAGGTTGGCGCCGAAGGTGTTGGTCTCGACCGCGTCGACACCGACCTCGAGGTAGGCGTCGTGGACGCTGCGCACGATGTCGGGGCGGGTGACGTTGAGGACCTCGTTGCACCCCTCGTGGCCCTCGAAGTCCTCGAGGCTCGGGTCGGCGGCCTGGAGCATCGTGCCCATGGCGCCGTCGGCGACGAGGACGCGCTCGGAGAGGGCCTTGCGGAAGAGGTCGGAGCGGCTGCTCAATGTGGTGGACCTTCGCACTCGGGGAACCGGCCCCGAGTCTATCGGCGGGGCGCATGCCCGCCGGTTGGGCATTCCGTAGTCTGGTCAGACCACACACTGCGTGTGGCGCACGCCACGACCAGGTGCAGGCGCACCGACAGGAGGCCACCGGTGATCGAGCTCGAGGACGTCCCGGAGCTGCGCGACCCGGTCATGATCGCCGCGTTCGAGGGCTGGAACGACGCCGGCGAGGCCGCGACGGCTGCCATCGAGCACCTCGCCGAGGTCTGGAACGCCGAGCCGGTCGCCGCGATCGACCCCGAGGACTACTACGACTTCCAGGTCAACCGGCCCCGCGTGGTCCTGGAGGACGGCCAACGCCGGATCAGCTGGCCGACCACCCGCATCCTCCTGGCGACGTCGACCTCGATGGACCGCGACGTGATCCTCGTCCAGGGCATCGAGCCGTCGACGCGCTGGCGCAGCTTCACCATCGAGCTGCTCGAGTTCGCCCAGCAGATGGGTGTCGGCACCTTCATCACGGTTGGCGCGCTGCTGGCGGACGTGCCGCACACCCGGCCGATCCCGATCACGGTGACCTCCGACCACGAGGACGTCATCCACCGCTTCGACCTCGAGCCGAGCAAGTACGAAGGTCCGACCGGCATCGTGGGCGTCCTCGCCGACGCCGCGACCCAGGCCGGGCTGCCCTCACTGTCCGTGTGGGCCGCGGTGCCGCACTACGCCGGCGGCACCCCCTCCCCCAAGGCCACGCTCGGCCTGGTCTCCCGGATCGAGGAGCTGCTCGACACCACGCTCCCCCACGGTGACCTGTCCGACCAGGCCCGGGCCTGGGAGCACGGTGTCGACGAGCTCGCCGAGTCCGACGACGAGGTCGCGGAGTACGTCCAGTCCCTGGAGCAGGCCCAGGACACCGCCGAGCTGCCCGAGGCCTCCGGTGAGGCCATCGCCCGCGAGTTCGAGCGCTACCTGCGCCGGCGAGGGGACGAGCCCCCGGCCGGCTGAGCCCTGCCGGCGCCGGACCTCGTCGCGGGCCGACGCCTGCCCCTGGCCTCCGCTCTGGTCCGTGCGTCGGGAGGCGCCGGACCCTGTGAAACGTCCGAAATCACCCCCCTGTGGCACACACCATCTGCCACCATCGTCCCAACCGCACCAAACAGGGGGAAATGCCACGTGGCCCGGCGCCGTCCAACCCGCTCCACCACCGTTGTCACCATCGTCGCCGCCGCACTGACGCTGCTGCCCGGAGCCGGCCTGGCATCGGCCACCCCGGCCGCCCGGGCGAGCAGCGGGGGCGACCGGTCCGCCCTCGTGCGCGAGCTCCTCTCGCGCACCCGTGGACAGGCCCGTATCGCGCACGACCAGCGCAGCGGACGGGTCACCTTCGTCGGCGCCGGGAAGGCGCGCGTGGTCACGCGTCCCTCCGACGTGCCGGCGACGGGCTCCGCGGACGCGGCGGCCCGCGCATACCTGCGCCACCTCGCCCCGCTGACCGGCGTCGCCGAGCAGGCGGTGCGCTCCCCCGAGGTCCTCGACCAGCCCTGGGGCAGCACCGTCCACTACCAGCAGACCTCCGGTGGGCTGCCGGTCTTCGGCGGCGAGGTCACCGTCTCGCTGGACCGCAGCCACCAGCTGACCGCCTACGCGGCGAGCACCTCGGACACGTCCGTGGACACCACGCCACGGGTCAGCTCGGCCGCGGCGGCGAACACCGCGACGTCCAGCCAGGCGCGGCGCCTGCACCTCCCGCTGTCCGACGTCCGGGCCTCTGCGCCGGTGCTGGCGGTCTACGACTCAAGCCTGCTCGGAACGCCCGGTCCACGCACGCAGGCGCTGGTCTGGCGCACCGAGGTCACGGCCGCGGGGCGCCCCGGCGTCCGTGAGCTGGTGCTGGTCGACGCCATCCGCGGCATCGTCACCCTGCATTTCAGCGAGGTCGACCAGGCCGAGGACCGGGCCGTCTGCGACGACGCCCTGACGCCCGACGCCGCCAAGGACGCGGAGGAGGCCCCCTGCCAGCCCGCGGACTACGTCCGGACCGAGTCGACGAACACCAGCACCAACAAGGACGTCGACGACGCCTTCGTCAACGCGGGCAAGACCTACGACTTCTACCGCCAGGTGCTCGGTCGCGACAGCGTCGACGGCGCCGGCATGCCGATCGTCTCCTCGGTCGGCTACTGCCCCGTCGGCGCCGGCCCCACCAAGGGCCAGAACTGCCTCTATGACAACGCGTTCTGGAGCGGGGCCCAGATGGTCTACGGCCAGGGTCTTCCCGTCGCGCTGGATATCGTCGGGCACGAGCTGACGCACGGAGTCACCCAGTACACCTCGGGCCTGCTGTACTACTACCAGTCCGGGGCCATCAACGAGTCGCTGTCCGACGTCATGGGCGAGCTCATCGACCAGCTCGAGGGCTCGGTGGCGCCGGCCGACCGCTGGATGATCGGCCAGGACGTCCCCGACGACTCCCGCAAGATGCGCGACCTGCGGAACATGCAGGACCCGACCTTCGTGCACGTGCCGAACCCGTCCGCGCAGGGGCCGCAGCCCGACTCGATGACCAGCAGGTACTGGTTCTCCGGCGCCACGGGGGACGGCGTCGTCGATGCCGGCGGTGTCCACGAGAACAGTGGCGTCGGCAACAAGGCCGCCTACCTCATCGCCGAGGGCACCCATCTGGAGTCCGGCAACGTGTTCAACGGCCACACCTTTACCGGGATGACCGACGACGCCGGGCTGGACGTCACCAAGACCGGCGTCCACCGCGACGAGGTGCTGGAGAAGGTCGCCAACCTCTACTACACGGTGCAGCGCATGCTGCCGATGTCGGCCACCTACGCCGACCTGGCCAACCTGCTGCCCCAGGCCTGCACCGCGCTGGTGTCGGTGGGCACCGTGCGAGGGCGGGTCTTCAACCCCGTCGACTGCACCGCCGTCCAGCAAGCCGTCGCGGCCACCCAGATGTCCCTGGCCCCGGTCGTCCCCGGCGCTGCCGCCCGACCCGCAGCCGCCATGTGCGTCAACGGCGGCCAGCCGAAGGTCACGTGGTCCGACGACTTCGAGGACCCGACGACCAGCGCCGGCAAGTGGCGCACCGCGTCCACGTCGCCGGCGGCGGCTGAGCGCAACTGGTTCACGTCTCCCCCGGACTACGGGATCTACCCCCACCAGGGCCGGGGCAACATGTGGGGCGACGACCCGAAGGGCCAGACTCGCCTGGACTCCGCGGGCAACACGATCTATACCCCGATGCTGACGACCGCCACCCTGCGCTACGGGTCGTCGAGTGACGCGTTCGTGCCCACGGTCAACACCTACCTGTGGTTCGCCCACTCCTATGCGTTCGACGAGTACGACGAGTACGACGACTACGGCAACCCCACGGGCAACCACTACACCGACGACGGCGGACGCGTGGAGTACACCACGAACCCCAATGCGAGCCTCACCAGCGAGAGCGGGTGGGTCGACGCCGGACCGCTGATGGAGGCCAACGGCTACACCGGCCCCGTGGACGCCTCCACCAGTGCCCTGCAGGGCCATGAGGCGTTCGTCGGCACGAGTGCCGGCTACACGGCGACCCGTCTGAACCTCGGCAGCCTGGCCGGCAAGTCCGTGCGCCTGCGGTTCGCGATCGGTGCCTCCGGCTACTCGCTGGGCAGCTACGGCTGGTACGTCGACGACGTCAAGCTCTACACCTGCAACGCCACAGCCCTTTCCGTGCCCAAGCCCTTCACCGTGGCCTACGGCCACACGGCAACCGTGTCGGGCGCGCTCACCGTGGCGGGGACGACGAGCTGGATCAACGGCGCCCCCGTGCTGCTCTACCAGCGCGCCCACGGCACCTCCTCGTGGGGCTCGCCCGTCAGGGTGGCCACCACGAGCCACCACGGCAACTACTCGTTCACCGGCCTGCGCCCCACGCGGAACGAGGACTACCTGGTGAGGTTCAACGACAACTCGCCCTACGCCCACACCTGGTCAGCGAGCACGGTCTACGTGGCGCCCCTGGTCTCGGTGAAGGCCAGCTCCACGTCGTTCCGGCTCGGCGGCACGGTGACCCTGTCCGGCACGGTGTCCCCCAGCCACAAGGGCCAGTACGTCTACCTCCAGCGCTACCTCGGCAACGGCCGGTGGACCACGGTCACCAGCAGGCTGCTCTCGTCCTCGAGCACCTACGCGTTGCCCTGGAAGCCCACGGCCCGCGCGGCCTACGTCCTGCGCGTGGTCAAGAACGCCGACTCCGACCACGCCGGGGCGACCAGTTCCAACGTGACCATCCACGTCAGCTGACCCGGCACGGCGAAGGCCCCGCGGTGACCGCGGGGCCTTCGTCGTGTGGAGGGTGCGTCCCGCGTCAGACGCGGATGCCGAGGAGGGCGTCGAGGGCGCGCGCCACGAGGCCGGGCGCGGCCGGGTCGTCGCCCCCGCGGGACAGCGACTCCTTGGCCCACCGGTCGACCGCAGCCACGGCGCCGGGGCCGTCGAGGTCGTCGGCGAGGCACTCGCGGAGGCGCTCGATGGTCGCCGTCGCGTCGGGGCCGGCGTTGACGGACAACGCCTCGCGCCACGTGGCCAACCGCTCCTGCGCCGCGACCAGCACCTCGTCGGACCACTCCCACTCGGTGCGGTAGTGGTGCGCGACCAGGGCGAGCCGGATGGCCATCGGGTCGACGCCCTCGGCCCGCAGCGCGGAGACGAACACCAGGTTGCCGCGCGACTTGCTCATCTTCTCGCCGTGCAGCCCGACCATCGCCTGGTGCACGTAGGCGCGCGCGAACGGCTCGGTGCCGGTGAGCCCGCTGGCCTGCACGGCCGACATCTCGTGGTGCGGGAACACCAGGTCGGTGCCGCCACCCTGCACGTCGAAGCTCATGCCGAGGTGCTCGAGGGCGATCGTGGTGCACTCGATGTGCCAGCCCGGGCGACCGTCACCGAGGTCGCCGCCCTCCCAGGACGGCTCACCTGCTCGGGCGGCCCGCCACAGCAGCGGGTCGAGGGCGTCGCGCTTGCCCGTCCGGTCGGGGTCGCCACCCCGGTCGGCGAAGACGGCCATCATCTGCTCGCGGTCCCAGGACGACACCTGGCCGAAGCCGGGCTGGGTGGACAGGTCGAAGTAGACGTCGCTCGCCCCCGGCTCGCCCTCGCCGTCGGGCACCGGCACGCGGTATGCCACGCCGTCGACGAGCAGCTTGCTCACCGACTCGACCACGGCGGGGATGCTCTCCACCGCACCGACGAAGTGGTCCGGGGGGATGACGGCCAGGGCGGTGAGGTCCTCGCGGAACAGCGCGGTCTCCTGCTCTGCCAGCTCGCGCCAGTCGACCCCGTCACGCCCGGCGCGCTCCAGCAGCGGCTCGTCGATGTCCGTGACGTTCTGCACGTAGACGACCTGGTGCCCCGCGTCCCGCAGCGCCCGGCCGAGCAGGTCGAAGGTGACGTAGGTTGCCGCGTGACCGATGTGGGTCGCGTCGTAGGGCGTGATGCCGCAGACGTACATCCGCGCCACCGGCCCGGGTGTCAGCGGACGCACCACGCCCGCAGCGGTGTCGAACACGCGCACGGGCAGGCCCGTGCCGGGGATCGCGGGCAGGGAGGGCATCGGCCAGGAGATCACCCGCGAAGCCTAACCGGCGGCCTCACAGCGGTGGCCACGGGACGGCCGGCCAACCGCCACCGGGGCGGGGGAAGCGGCCCCGCCCGAGGAGGCGGCTCACCCGTGACCGCAGCGCCTCGACCTCCTCGACCGTGAGCAGCGCCGCAAGGGCGGTCCGCACCGCGGACGAGTCGTCGGCCAGCCCGGCCGACAGGCGCCCCAGCCGCTCCAGGTCGCGCTCGGGCAGCGGCTGGCCCATCCACCCCCACAGCACGGTGCGCAGCTTGGGCTCGACGTTGAAGCTGACGCCGTGGTCGAAGCCCCAGAGGCTCCCGGCCTCCAGCCGCAGGTGCGAGCCCTTGCGGTCGGCGTTGTTGATGACCGCGTCCAGGACGGCAGTGCTGGCCAGGTCCGGACGGTCGGCGTGCACCACGACCACGGGCTCGCCCCGGTGCGACTCGCCCTCGAACACCGGCAGCCACCCCGGGCGCACCTGCGACCTCGGGACGACGTCGATGAGGGCCTCCTGCGCCGACAGGTCGGTGTCCTCCTCCGTCGGGCCGATCCACAGCTGCACCGACCCCGGCCCCAGCGGCCCCTCGCGCAGGACCGTGGGCGGGACGACTCCCCAGCCGCCGGCCTCGGAGACCACCCAGGCGGCCGTCTCGCGGCCGGCGAGCGTCCCCTCGGGGAAGTCCCACAGGGGCCGCTCGCCGCGGACGGGCTTGTACATCGCGTGCGCCGTGCGGCCCGCGTGCTCGACGGTCGTGAGCAGCGCGAGGTTGGAGGCGTCGACGAGCCGGCCCTGCACCTCGATCTCGCCGAGGGTGAGCAGCTCGAGCACCGCGGACACCTCGTCCGCGGTGCTCGGTGGCGTCAGCTCAGCGCTCAGCGCTTGTAGCCGTTCGCGCGCGGGCAGATGTGTCCGGTCAGGTCGAGCGGACCACCACAGAACGGGCACGGCGGGCGGCCGGCCGCGACCAGGGAGGCGCACCGGCGGGCGAACGCACGAGCTGCGGCGGGCGCGATCGCGACCCGCAGCATGGTCGGCTCCTCGCCCTCCGGGCCCGGAGGCGCGACGATGTCCCCCTCCTCGTCGACCTCGACCGGCTCGTCGTTGTCGTGGCACTCGAGGATGACGACCTCGCGCCCGGCGTCCCAGGCCAGGCTCATGCTGCCGACGCGGAACTCGTCCTCGATCGGGGTGTCCAGCGGGGCGTTGTCCTCGACCTCGGCCGCGACGGCCTCGGTCGCCGTGCCCCCGGCGAAGTCGTCGAGCAGGTCGTTGATGCGGTCGGCGAGCAGGCTCACCTGCTGCTTCTCCAGCGAGACGCTGACGAGGCGACGCCCCGAGCTGGCCTGGAGGAAGAAGGTGCGCTGCCCGGGCGGGCCCACGGTGCCCGCGACGAAGCGGTCGGGCGGGTCGAAGTCGATCACCGGCATGGCTCGAGCCTAGTCCGCGCCGCCCGCGCCACCGCCGACGGCGGCGTCTCCCGTCGTGTCGGGCCGTGCCTCGTCGCCGGCGCTCTCCGGCCGCGGGGGCGGGACGATCGAGCGCAGGTCGGCGCCTGCGTCGTTGACCCGCAGGACGAACGGGCGCCGCGCGGTGTAGCGCACCACCGACAGCGAAGCCGGGTCCACGACGATCCGCTGGAAGTGGTCCAGGTGCGTGCCGGCGGCATCGGCGAGGACCGACTTGATCACGTCACCGTGGGACACCAGCAGCCACAACGCATCCGGGCCGTGCGCCCGCTCCACTGCGGCGTCCACGGCGCGCACGGCCTCCACGGCGCGGTGCTGCATCTGGGCGATGGACTCCCCCGGGAAGTCCTCGCCGTCGGGGAAGCGCGCCGCGCTGGGCTGGTCCTGGACCACCCGCCACAGCGGCTCCTTGGCCAGGTCCTGCAGCCGGCTCCCGGTCCACGCCCCGTAACGGCATTCACCCAAGGCGTCCTCGACGTCCAGGGCCACCCCGTCCATGACCTCGAGCAGCTCCTTGGCGGTCTCCTGGCAGCGCTGCAACGGGCTGCTGACCAGCCGCACGACCGGCATCTCGCGCAGCCGAAGGGCCAGGTCGCGGGCCTGCTGCCTCCCGACGTCGTCCAGCCCCACCCCCGGCGTCCAGCCGGCCAGGGTCCCGCTCGCGTTGGCAGTGGTGCGCCCGTGGCGGACGAGGAGGCAGATCGGCACGCACGCCACTGTATGCCGGGTGTTCGCCTCGGTGCCCAAAGCGTGGTGACATTGCCTCGTGATCGTGGACCAGGCCGTCTACCGGGACGGCAAACGCATGCACTGTGGAGACCTCAGCGACGAGCTCGAGCTGTTGCGACGGCGTGGCGAGGGCTTCATCTGGATCGGCCTGAAAGACCCCACCGACGCCGAGTTCGCCCTCGTCAACGACGAGCTGCAGCTGCACCCCCTCGCCGTCGAGGACGCCGTCAAGGGCAACCAGCGCCCCAAGCTCGAGGTCTACGACGGGTCACTGTTCATCGTGCTGAAGACCCTGCGCTACGTCGAGGCCACCTCCGACATCGAGACCGGTGAGGTCATGCTCTTCGTGGGCGACCAGTTCGTGGTCACCGTCCGGCGCGGCGAGGCCAACCCGCTGGCCCGGGTCCGGTCCGGGCTGGAGCACTCCCCCGAGCACCTCGAGCACGGACCGCTGGCGGTGGCCTACTCGGTGATCGACTCGATCGTCGACAACTACACGGTCATCGACACCGAGCTCGAGGAGGACCTCGACCGGATCGAGCGCCAGGTGTTCTCCGGCTCCCGCGAGGTGCACGCCCCGAGCATCTACAACCTCAAGCGCGAGGTGCTGGAGTTCAAGCGCGCCAGCGTGCCGCTGGCCGAGCCGCTACGTCGTCTGGCCGAGGACGAGGAGCTGCCCGGGATGAAGGACGAGGCCCGGCCCTTCTTCCGCGACATCTCCGACCACCTGCTGCGGGTCAACGACCACGCGGAGACCTACGACCGGCTGCTCACCGACGTGCTCAACGCCCACCTGGCCCAGATCTCGGTCCAGCAGAACGACGACATGCGGCGCATCTCGGCCTGGGTCGCCATGGCCGCGGTGCCCACGATGATCGCCGGCATCTACGGCATGAACTTCGACAACATGCCCGAGCTGCACTACCGCTACAGCTATTTCATCGTGCTCGGCGTCATGGCCGTGGCCTGCCTCGGGCTGTACCGCGCGTTCCGCCGCTCCGGCTGGCTCTGAGCACTCAGGGACAGCCACCACCGGACGCATGAAACGGCTCGTTCCGAGCCCCGATACGGCGCCGGAACGGGCCGTTTCATGCGTCAAGCGCGGGTGGGGCCAAGGGCCGGGTCGGCTCAGGTGGCGCTGAGCAACCCCGCCGCCAGGATCACGATCAGCGCGGCGCCGAGGAAGATGCGGTACCAGACGAACGTCGTGATCCGGTGACCCGAGACGTAGCGCAGCAGCCAGGCGATCGAGGCGTAGGCCACGACGAACGAGACGACGATGCCGACGACGAGCTGCCCGATGCCGACCACCTTGGGGTCGACGTCCTTGAGCTCGAACAGGCCCGCCGCGGTCAGCGCCGGGATGGCCATGAAGAAGGACAGCCGGGTGGCCGTGACGCGGTCGATGCCGCGCAGCAGGCCCGCCGAGATCGTCGCACCGGAGCGGGAGACGCCCGGGATGAGGGCGAAGCACTGCACGATGCCGATGATGACGCCGTCGCGCATCGTGATCGACCCCTCGCCGCGGTGGTAGCCCTGGCGCGCGAGCTCCTTGTTGCGCACCTCGGCCACGAACATGACACCGCTCCACAGGATCAGGGCCGCGGCGACGACCCACAGGCTGCGCAGCGCACCGGTGATGAGGTCCTTCGCGAAGAAGCCCACGATGCCCACCGGCAGCGAGCCGACGATGACGGCCCAGGCCAGCCGGTAGTCGTGGTCGTCGCGCATGCGCGGGTTGCGCAGCCCGCCGAACCACGCGCCGAGCAGCCGGGCGATGTCCTTGGCGAAGTAGAGGAACGTCGCCAGGATCGCGCCCATCTGGATGATCGCCGTGTAGGCCGTGACGGCCTTGTCGTCCACGTTGAGGCCGAGCATCTTCTCGGCGATGGTCAGGTGCCCGGTCGAGGACACCGGGAGGAACTCGGTGAGCCCCTCCACGATGCCGAGGACGAGCGAGTCGAGGTAGGTCAGGTGCTCCACGGGGCCACTTTCGCGTCGGTCGGTGGTCTACTCGGCGAGGCCGGTCTCGCCGATGAGCTCGGCCATGGTTCGCACCACGTGCACCCGCTCCTGGAGGGAGCCGGCGAACGGCGAGATCGTCAGGGTCGACACGCCGGCCTCGGCGTAGCGTACGAGGCGATCCCTGACCCGGTCACGCGGGCCGATCAACGCGGTCCGGTCGATCAGCTCGAGCGGCACCGCCGCCGCGGCGTCCCGGTGCTGCCGCGCGAGGTACAGGTCCTGCACCTTCGCGGCCGCCTCCTCGTAGCCCATCCGCACGGCGAGCTGGTTGTAGAAGTTCTTCTCCCGCGAGCCCATGCCGCCGATGTACAGCGCCGTGTAGTGCCGCAGCGGCTCCGCGGCCGCCTCGAGGTCGTCGCCGAGCACCACCGGCACGGTGGGCACGATGTCGTAGCCGGCCAGCGGGTCGGCCTCGGTGCCCTTGCCCGCCTTCGCCGCGCCGGCGCGCAGCGGCTCGAGCAGCTCCTTGGCGTTCTCCGGGCTGAAGAAGATCGCCAGCCAGCCGTCGGCGATCTCGCCGGCCAGCTCGAGGTTCTTCGGCCCGACCGCCGCGAGGTAGACCGGGATCTGCTCACGGACCGGGTGCACGGTCAGCTTCAGGGCCTTGCCGGGCCCGTCCGGCAGCGGCAGCGTGTAGTGCTTGCCGTCGTAGCGCACCGTCTCGCGCCGCAGGGCCATCCGGACGATGTCGACGTACTCGCGCGTCCGCCCCAGTGGGGCGTCGAAGCGCACGCCGTGCCACCCCTCGCTCACCTGGGGGCCGGACACACCCAGGCCGAGCCGGAACCGGCCACCGGAGAGGGTGTCCAGCGTCGCGGCCGTCATCGCGGTCATCGCCGGCGTGCGCGCCGGGATCTGCATCACCGCGGCACCGAGGTCGATCCGCTCGGTCTGGGCCCCTACCCAGGCCAGCACCGTGGGGGTGTCCGAGCCGTAGGCCTCCGCCACCCAGGCCACCGAGTAGCCCAGCCGGTCCGCCTCCTTGGCGAGTGCGATGTTGTCGGCGTCGTTGCCGGCGCCCCAGTAGCCAAGGTTCAGACCGAGTTTCATGGCCGGGAGGCTATCGGCGGGGCTCCACCGTGGGGAGGGGGCGGCGTGGATACAGTCCGAGACATGCACCACAGGAGGATGGGCCGGTCGGGGTTGTCGGTGTCGCGCCTGGCGCTCGGCACGATGACGTGGGGCCGCGAGACGGCCCCCGACGAGGCACGCGACCAGCTGGCGGCGTTCCTCGACGCCGGTGGCGACCTCGTCGACACCGCCCACGGGTATGCCGATGGGCTCAGTGAGCAGGCCCTCGGCAGCTTCCTGGGCGACCTGGTCGAGCGCGAGGACCTCGCGATCTGCACCAAGGCGGGCATCTCCCGGCGCTCGGGCGAACGGGTCGTGGACACCTCCCGCCGGGCCCTCATGAACCAGCTGGACACGTCGCTGGAACGACTCGGCACCCACTACGTCGACCTGTGGCTGGTCCACGCCTGGAGCGCGGACACCCCGCTCGAGGAGACGCTGTCGGCACTGGAGTGGGCCGTGACCAGCGGTCGCGCCCGCTACGTGGGCGTCTCCAACTACTCCGGGTGGCAGAGCGCCCGCGCGGCCACGCTGATGTCCGCACGCTCGATCCCGTTGGTGGCCAACGAGGTCGAGTACTCCCTGCTGAGCCGCAGGGTCGAGGAGGAGGTGGGTCCGGCCGCCGAGGCGCTGGGCCTCGGCCTCCTGCCGTGGTCCCCGCTGGCCCGGGGCGTGCTGACCGGCAAGTACCGCCACGGCATACCGGCGGACTCGCGGGCGGCCTCACGCGACTACCCCGGCTTCACCAGCCGGTTCCTCGGCGAACGGACCGCCCAGGTGGTTGACGCCCTGGTCATCGCGGCGCGCGGGCTGGAGGTGTCACCGGCCGAGGTGGCCCTGGCGTGGGTGCGCGACCGGCCCGGGGTCGTGGCGCCGGTCGTCGGGGCGCGCACGCTGCAGCAGCTGCGCACGGCCCTGGCCAGCGAGTCGTTGTCGCTGCCGCCGGAGCTCGTCCAGGCGCTGGACGACGTGTCGTCCTGAGCCGGCCGGCTCAGCGCGCCGGCGTCTCCTCGTAGTCGGAGTCGTCCAGGCCGAGGTAGACCCCGCCGTCGCCGTCCTCGTCGTCGTGGTCGTCGAGCTCGTCGTCGTCCTCGTCGAGGTCCTCGTCATCGAAGGGCCCGCTGTAGATCTCCAGGGGGGTCACCTCGCCGTAGGCGTCGAGGAGGGCGTCGTCGTAGTCGTCGAAGGCGTCCGCCAGGTCCTGGTAGGCCGCGACCACCGTCGGGTCATTCTCACCCCGCCGCGAGGCGGAGGCCTCCAGATGGCGCTCGAGGGCGGCCACGAACGTGGCAAGGGCGGCGCGCGGATCGGCGGTCATGCCTTGAAGGTATCGGGTTCTGGGCCAGAATGGGCAGGGTGGTCGAGTACGAGTGGCGCGTCCTGAGCTTCCCCCGCGACATGTCCCGCGGGGACGTCCGCCGTGTCATCACCGAGCACGCCGAGTACGGCCACTGGGAGCTGTCCCGGATGCGGCTCTACCTCGGCGGCGCGCGCCGGGCGTGGTTGCGCCGTCGCATCATCCGGGCCCAGCGCACCGCCTAGACCCCACGGCCGGTCGGGAGCCGGCCCCCACCGGTGCCCTGGCACGGCGCACCGGGTGGCCCTCCCCCACGGGGGCCACCCGGTGGCGTCAAGCGCTGCGGGGGTCAGACCAGTCGCACCGCCGTCGTGGCGGCGCGGCGGGCCCGGGCGACCAGCGTCGCGCCCGAGGCAAGCAGGGCCGAGGCCAGCATCAGGAAGAGCGAGACCTGCGTGCCGGTGAAGGGCAGGCTGCCCCCCAGCGAGGGGACGTCGCTGGCGGCCGAGCTGAAGCCGCCGGTGCCCGTGCCGGTGCTGCCGGACGCGCCGCCGGAGCCACCGTTGTCACCGCCGGTCCCACCCGTGCCACCGCCGGACCCGCCACCGTTGCCACCGCCGTTGCCACCGCCGTTGCTGTCCGTGGGGCACGGCACGATCAGCTGGTCGAGCGGCAGGCCCGCGTTGGTCAGCGAGGTGATCAGGTCCTGGTCGAGCACCACCACCGTGCTCTCGACGGGGACCACCGAGGTGGTCAGCCGGGCGCAGGCCCCCACGAGGCTGCCGGCCGTGGCACCAGCGGTGGCCACCGTGTCGGAGCCGGTCCCGGGGGTGCCGGCGCCGTTGCCCGTGCCGGAGCCTGCGCCCGTGCCGGCCGGGCACGCGTTCACGACGCCCGGAAGCGTCTGCTGCAGGGGGGTGCCCACGTCGGCGCCGAGGGCGGTCAGGTCGACGTTGGCCAGGGCCGTGCCGGTGCCGGTGGCCTGGACACAGGCCGTGGTCAGCGGGTCGGCGTCGACGGCCACCGCCGCCAGCTTGGCCGCAGCGCCGCTGGTGTTGAGGACCGACAGCGGCGTGCCCGCGGTCGCCTGACCCACCTGATCGAGCGCGCCCTTGACCCCGACGCTGGCCTGCTTGAGCCCGTCCACGAGCGGGGCGGGCGCCGGCGCCGCGCTCACCGGCGGCAGCGGAGAGGCGGGCGGCGTGGGTGCCTGCTTGAGGATGGGCAGGTTGAGGTCGACCTTGACCGGCAACAGCGTCGTCGACGAGGACGGGGCGGTTGCCGGTAGCGATGGTGCCGGCAGGGCCGGTGCCGACGGCAACGGCAGCGGCAGCCCGTCCGCCTGGGCACCTCCCGCCAGGGCGAGTGCCGACCCACCCGCCAGGACCACTGCCGCGGCGCCGCGGAGCATCGTGTTGTTGAGACGACCATTCATCGTGTCCATCCCCCATTTCCCTGCGTTGGCCGCGCACTGTGCGCGGACGTCCGGTGCTGGGGTCAACGAGGGGTGGGTACGTCAGGTGACGTACCCCACAGGGTGACGGGGGCCGCTACACGCAGTGACGACTCAGCAGTCGGCCAGCAGCCGCTGCAGCACCCGCGCCCCGAAGCGCAGCGAGTCCAGCGGCACGCGCTCGTCGATGCCGTGGAACATCGGGGCGAAGTCGAGGTCGGCCGGCAGCCGCAGCGGCGCGAACCCGTAGCCGGTGACGCCCAGACGGCTCAGGGCCTTGTTGTCCGTCCCGCCCGAGAGGCAGTACGGCAGGATCGCCGCGCCCGGGTCCTCGGCGAGCAGCGCCCGCTTCATCCGGTCGACCAGCGCCCCCTCGAACGGCGCGTCCAGGGCGATGTCCCGGTGCACGACCTCCACCTCGACGTGCTCGCCGGCAAGCTCGCGGATGACCGACATCAGGTCGTCCTCGTGGCCGGGCAGGAAGCGGCAGTCCAGCGAGGCCGTGGCGCCCTGCGGGATGACGTTGTGCTTGTAGCCCCCGTCGAGCATGGTGAAGTTCGCCGTGTCCTGCAGCGTGCCCTGGACGAAGCCCCGGGCCCCGCCGAGGTGGACGAGCAGTTCCTCAGGCGACCGGTCGTCATACGGCGTGCCGGTGAGCTCGCTGAGGCCGTCGAGCAGGGCGCGGACCGAGGCGATGTACTCCCGCGGCCAGACATGCGCGTCGATCCGGGCGATGGCCTGCGCCAGCCGCACGACGGCGTTCTCGCCGTTGGGCACCGACCCGTGGCCGGCGCGGCCGTGCGCGCGCAGCCGCAGCCAGGCGATGCCCTTCTCGGCGGTCTGCAGCAGGTAGGCGCGGGTCGGCTGGCCGGTGCCCTTCGCCGGGAAGGTGACGCTGTAGCCGCCGACCTCGCTGATCGCCTCGGAGACGCCCTCGAAGACCTCCGGGTGGTGGTCGACGACCCAGTGGCTGCCCTTGACCCCACCGGCCTCCTCGTCGGCGAAGAAGGCGAACACCAGGTCCCGCGGCGGCCGGGTGCCGGTGCGGGCGAGGTGGCGCAGGTTGGCCAGCACCATCGCGTCCATGTCCTTCATGTCGACCGCCCCGCGACCCCAGAGGCAGCCGTCGCGGACCTCGGCGGAGAAGGGGTCCACCTGCCAGTCCTCGGCGTTGGCCGGGACCACGTCGAGGTGGCCGTGGACGGCCAGGCCCGGACGGGAGGAGTCCCGCCCCTCGACCCGCACCAGGACGCTGGCCCGCCCCGGCTCGCTCTCGACGTACAGGGGGTCCAGGCCGACCTCGGTGAGCTGGCCCATGACGTACTCGGCGGCCTTGCGCTCCCCCGGCCTGCTGCCGTCGCCGTAGTTGGTCGAGTCGATGCGGATGAGGTCCTGGCAGATCCGCACGACCTCGTCCTCGGGGGCGACGGACGTGGCGCGAGCATCGTTGGAGGTCATGGGCTCCACCCTATTCGGGGGCCGGGTGGCGGGTTCGGAGATGCCCCTCGTTGCGTGCTATCGTTCCGACCCGTTGGAACGCCGCAGGGCGCACCGACACTCACCCTCGTCCGGGTGGCGGAATGGCAGACGCGCTAGCTTGAGGTGCTAGTGCCCTTTATCGGGCGTGGGGGTTCAAGTCCCCCTCCGGACACCACACCAGAAGGCCCCGGTCGCACTGCGGCCGGGGCCTTCCGCGTCCCGACCCACCGGCCCGCCAACCGGGAAGGGTCCCGGGACGTCTCAGGGGTGAGCAGCCCTGCGCTCCCGGCGCTGACCGCGGCTGCGACGCACGAGCCACCCGGTCCCCACCGGCCCGGGGGCGAAAGGAGCCGACCACCATGCGCAGACCACCGTTGGCCCTCACCGGAGCCGTCGCCCTGCTCGCCCTGGCGGGCTGCGGCACGACCACGACGCCCCAAGCCCTCCCGCCATCACCGCGCAGCACGACCGCCGAGCCGTCCTCGCCCTCCCCAGCCTCGCCGACCGGCGGCTCCCCCACCAGCGCCCCGGGCGCCGCGACCCCGACGGGCGAGGGCGCCTGCACCACGGCGCAGCTGCGGCTGGTCGCCGGGCGGGTCGAGGGCACCGCCGGCAGCTTCTACGCCACGTTCTTCCTGCGCAACGGCGGCGCCCACGCGTGCTCCCTGCGGGGCTACCCCGGGTTCGCCCTGCTGTCTGCGGACGGCGCGGTCATCCAGCACCCCGCGACCCGCACCGGCCAGGCGTACCGCACGGTGCTCGTGCGACCGGGGCAGGCGGGCGCCTTCGTGGTGCGGACGGTCGACGCGACCATCCCCGGCACCGGCTGCAACCCGGCCTGGAGGACGGCCACCGTGCAGGTCTACCCGCCTGGACAGCGCAGCCCGCTGCGCCAGCCCAGCCACCTGCAGGCGTGCAACCTGACGGTGGGACCGGTCACCGCCAGCGGGCCCGCCGACTGAGGCACGCCCGGCATCTCACCCCCTCCGGGTGAGGCCGGGCAGGGTCCGGCCGGTGATGCTCGGGGCATGACCGGACCGGTGCCTGACCCGATCGCCTTCGGCCCACAGGTCTGCGCCGACCTCGGGCAGGGCGCCGAACGCGAGTGGCTGCTCGCCGACGGCCTGGGCGGCTATGCCATGGGCACGGCCAGCGGCCTGCGCACCAGGCGCTACCACGGGCTGCTCACGGTGGCTACCGCCCTGCCGGCGCGGATGCTCGCCCTCGCCTCGCTGGACCCGGTGCTGCTGCTGCCCGCCGGACCGGTCCGGCTCGCGGTGCACGAGTGGCGCGGCGGAGCCATCTCGCCCGCCGGACACGTCCTGCTGGAGTCCTTCGACCTCGAGGACGGCGTGCCGCGGTGGCGCTGGCGGGTCGGTGAGACCGTGCTGGAGCGCGAGGTGGCGATGCGCCACGGGGCGGCGTCGGTCGCCGTCGTGCACCGGCTGCTGGCCGGTCCACCGGTCCGTCTGGCCGTGGAGCCGCTGTGCACCTGGCGGGACAGCCACGGGGAGCGCTTCGGCGACGGCTCGCTGGAGATGGTGCAGGTCGCCGACGGGTTCGAGCTCGCGGGGGCCTACCGGGTCCGGGGGCCGGGCTTCGAGCCGGACGGCCGCTGGTTCCGCGGGGTGCACGCCAGGGCCGAGGCCGCGCGGGGGCTCGGACCCGACGAGGACCTGTGGTGTGCCGGCCGCTTCGCCGCCGACCTGGTGCCGGGGCAGGCCCTGCAGGTGGACGCGTGGGCGACCCGCACCGGCGCGCCCGCCGCTCCCCCGACCCCGGAGCAGGTCGTCCTGGAGGCCCGCGAGAGGTCCCGCCGGCTGGTCGCGAGCGCCGCGGCGCCGGACGGTGTGGCCGCCCGCCTCGTCCTGGCCGCCGACGGGTTCGTCGTGGACGTCACCGGGCACCCCGAGGTGGTCGCCGGCTACCCGTGGTTCGGTGCGTGGTCGCGGGACACGATGACCTCCTACGAGGGGCTGTTCCTGGCCACCGGGCGGGCCGCGGAGGGCGAGGCGCTGCTGCGCCACTACGCCGGCACCGTATCCGAGGGCATGCTCGCCAACACCGCGGACACCGGGACGCTGGAGTACAACACCGCCGACGCGACGCTGTGGTTCGTCCATGCCCTGGGGCGCCACCACGAGGTGACCGGCGACGGGGACCTGGCGGCGGCGCTAGTGCCGGTGGTCGATGCCGTAGTGGCGGCGCACCGGGACGGGACCCGCTACGGCATCGGGGTCGACACCGCGGACGGGCTGTTGCGCCAGGGCGCGGAGGGCTTCGCGCTGACGTGGATGGACGCCCGGGTGGACGGGCGACCGATCACCCAGCGGGCCGGGAAGGCGGTGGAGCTCAATGCCCTGTGGGTGCGCGCCCTGGCCGTGGCCGGACGCCTGCGTCGTCTCACCCGCCGACCCTCCGGTGACGTCGATGCGCTGGCGCGGCAGGCCTGCTCGTCGTTCGCGCGCCGGTTCCCGCGCGAGGGTGGTGCGCTGTTCGACGTGGTCGACGGGCCTTCCGGGGACGACCCGTCGCTGCGGCCCAACATGCTGCTCGCCGTCTCCCTGCCCGACGCCCCGCTCCGCGACGCCGCGGTGGTGCATGCCGCGGCACCGCTGCTCACGCCGCTCGGCCTGCGCAGCCTGGCCCGGGGCGCACCGGACTACCGGGGGCGGCACCGCGGCGGTCCCGCCGAAAGGGACAGCGCCTACCACCAGGGCACCGTCTGGCCGTGGCTGCTCGGGCCGTATGTCGAGGCGGCCCGGCGGACGGGCGCACCTGTCGGCGACCCGCTCGGCGGGCTGGTGCGCCACCTCGCGGAGTGGGGGCTCGGCTCGGTCTCGGAGACCGGCGACGGCGACGCCCCGCACGGCGGCACCGGCTGCCCGTTCCAGGCCTGGTCGGTCGCCGAGGCCCTCCGCGCCTGGCGGATGACCCACGACGCGTGACGAAGGAGAGCCCCATGGCCGAGCAGCAGCACCCGGTGACCGCCGAGCACGCCCGGCTGGCCGCCGCCCACGACGAGGGCGGCCAGGACTGGGCCGCCTGGGGGCCCTACCTCAGCGAGCGAGCCTGGGGCACCGTCCGGGAGGACTACAGCGCCACCGGTGAGGCGTGGGACTTCCTGCCCCACGACGCGGCACGCTCCAAGGCCTACCGCTGGAACGAGGACGGCCTCGCCGGCGTCTGCGACCGCGGCCAGACGTGGTGCCTGGCGCTGGCGCTGTGGAACGGGGTCGACCCCATCCTCAAGGAACGGGCCTTCGGCCTGGCCGGGCCGGAGGGCAACCACGGCGAGGACGCCAAGGAGTACTGGTGGTACCTCGACTCCACCCCCACACACTCGTGGATGCGGTGGCGCTACCACTACCCCCAGCGCAAGTTCCCCTACACCGATCTGGTGCAGCAGAACCGCGGCCGCGGCAAGGACGACCCGGAGTACGGGCTGGTCGACACCGGTGTCTTCGACGAGGGCCGGTTCTGGGCGGTGACGGTGGACTATGCCAAGGCGGGGCCGACCGACCTGTGCCTGCGCGTGACCGTGCGCAACCACGGCCCGGACGAGGCGGCGCTGCACGTGCTGCCGACCCTGTGGTTCCGCAACACCTGGGCATGGGGGCGAGACGACTACCGGCCCGAGATCCGCGCGGAGGACCACCGGCTGGTGGCCGTCCACCACGACAGCGGCCCACTCGTCCTCGCCGGTGACGGCTCCCCCGAGGTGCTGGCGTGCGAGAACGAGACCAACTTCGAGCGGCTGTACGGCGTCGCCAACACCACGCCCTGGCCCAAGGACGGGATCAGCGACCGGGTCGTGTCCGGAGCCGCGAGCGTCAACCCCGAGGGCGTGGGCACCAAGGCCGCGCTGCACTACACGGTGACCGTGCCCGCGGGCGGGTCGCGCGAGATACGGCTGCGGCTGTCCCGTCCGTCCGGGGAGCCGGACCTCGGCGGCGGGTTCGCGTGGACGATGCAGGCCCGCGAGGAGGAGGCGGACGAGTACTACCGGGCGCTGACGCCGGCCGGGACGTCCGCGGACGAGGCCCTGGTGCTGCGCCAGGCGCTGGCCGGCCTGCTGTGGAGCAAGCAGTACTACGCCTACGACGTGCGGCAGTGGCTCGACGGGGACCCGGCCGGCCCACCGCCACCGCCGCAGCGCCAGCAGGGGCGCAACAGCAGGTGGAAGCACGTCGCGAACGCCGACGTCATCTCGATGCCCGACACGTGGGAGTACCCGTGGTATGCCGCGTGGGACCTGGCCTTCCACACCGCGGTCCTGGCCCACGTCGATCCGCGCTTCGCCAAGAACCAGCTGCTGCTGATGACCACCGAGCGCTACATGCACCCGAACGGCCAGCTCCCCGCCTACGAGTGGGCCTTCGGCGACGTCAACCCGCCCGTGCACGCCTGGGCGGCCCTGGAGGTGTTCCGCATCGACGGCGGCACCGACACCGACTTCCTCGAGCGCATCTTCCACAAGCTCATCGCCAACTTCACGTGGTGGCTCAACTGCAAGGACCCCGACGGCAACAACCTCTTCGAGGGCGGCTTCCTCGGCCTGGACAACATCGGCCTGTTCGACCGCTCGGCGCCGATGCCGTCGGGCGTGCACCTGGAGCAGGCGGACAGCACCGCGTGGATGGTGATGTATGCCCTGGACATGTTCCGCATGGCGATGGTGCTCGCCGAGCACGACCCGACCTATGAGGACATGGCGATCAAGTTTGCCCGCCACGCGATCACGATCACCGTCACCGCCAACCAGCAGGGGCTGTGGGACGAGGAGGACGGGTTCTACTACGACCGGCTGCGCACCGACGACGGCCGGGTGCTGGAGCTGAAGGTCCGCTCGATGGTCGGGGTGGTGCCGCTGTTCGCCGTGGCCGTGGTCGGCGAGCGACGCCTTTCCCAGCTGCGCCGCCTCGTCCTCACGTGGGCACGCGAGCACGCCCCCGAGCTGGTCGAGGTGGTCGAGACCGACGAGCGCCGGCACGTGCTGTCCCTCATCCGGCCGGACCGCCTCGTGCGGGTGCTGGGCACGGTGCTCGACGAGGAGCAGTTCCTCTCCCCCTACGGCCTGCGCTCCATGTCGGCGTGGCACCGCGACCACCCTCTGCACGTGCAGCTGCGCGGGACCGACTTCTCCGTCGACTACGAGCCCGGGGAGTCGCACACGGTGATGTTCGGCGGCAACTCCAACTGGCGCGGGCCGGTGTGGTTCCCGCTCAACTACCTGGCCGTCCAGGCGCTGCGCACCTACGAGCAGGAGTACGGCGCGCGGCTGACCGTCGAGCATCCCGCCGGGTCGGGACGGCATTGCCGGCTGGGCGAGGTCGCCGACGACCTCAGCGCTCGGCTGGTCTCCATCTTCTGCGAGGACGCCGGCGGCCGGCGGCCGGTGTTCGGCGACTGCGAGCTGTTCCAGACCGACCCCGCCTGGCACGACCTCATCCCCTTCTACGAGTACTTCCACGGGGACACCGGAGCGGGCCTGGGCGCCGGGCACCAGACCGGGTGGACCGCCCTGGTGGCCAACCTCATCCTCCAGCGCGGGGACCGGGCCACCGCGCCGAGACCGGCGGATGTCCCCCGCGCGGAGCCCGTCGCCCGCCGGTGAGCGTCGGGGCCGGCGGAGTCGGTGGGGCCGGCGGGCGCGTCCCGCCGTCCCGTCACGGACCACGCGCCCGCGGGACCGCGGTGCTGGCCCTGGTCCTCGGCCTGGTGGTGGCCGCGGTGGTGGTGCACGCCACCAACGTGGCGTTCTCGGTCGTCGGCCTGAGCCCGGCCTGGGCGATCGCGGTGCTCGCCGGCAGCCTGCTGGGCAGCGCCGTCAACGTGCCCGTGCTCTCCCTCGTGGCCGAACCGGAGGACGCCGGGCCAGGGCGGGTCGACGTCGTCCGGGGCGGCATGGTCTGGACCCTGTGGCTGGACCGGCCCCGGCGCATCACCGTCGCGGTCAACGTCGGCGGGGCCATCATCCCCAGCGCGGTCTCGGTCTACCTGCTGGTGCGCACCGGGCTGTGGTGGGGTGGGCTGTTCGTCGTGGCGCTGGTGGCGCTGGTGGTGCACCGCTACGCCACGCCCGTGCGCCGGGTGGGCATCGTGGTGCCGATGATCCTGCCGGCGCTCACCGCTGCCGCTGCCGCGCTGGCGGTCGCCGGCCGCGCCGACGCGCCGGTGCTCGCCTACGTCGGTGGCACCCTGGGCACGCTCGTCGGTGCCGACCTGACCAACCTCGCGGCGGTACGCCGGATGCCCGCCTCGCGGGTCTCGATCGGCGGGGGTGGGACCTTCGACGGGGTGTTCGTCTCAGGGGTGCTCGCGGTGCTGCTGGCCGCCCTGAGGTGAGGCACGGCATACCTGCGTCGCGCACGCCCCGCCCGGGGACCTTTGGCACTCCGGCAGATCTGCACGGCCGCCCTACGCTCGCCGTGAGGGGGTCACTAGCGTCCGGACCCAGGGCACCCGCCCCGGGACGGAGCCGGAGAGGGAGGAACGATGCTTCACGCCGCAGCCGAATGGGGGACCGGGCAAGTGTTCTGGTCCATGTTCTGGTTCTTCATGTTCTTCATCTGGATCTGGCTGCTGATCGTCATCTTCGGTGACATCTTCCGCAGCGACGACCTCTCCGGCTGGGGCAAGGCGCTGTGGGTCATCTTCGTCATCGTCCTGCCCTACCTCGGCGTCTTCGTCTACCTCATCGCCCGCGGGCACAAGATGCAGGAGCACGCCCAGGAGACCGCGGCCCGCAGCCGGGGCTACCAGGCGCCCGCCGCGGCCGCACCGGCCCACAACGGCAGCACCGCCGAGGAGATCAGCCGCCTGGCCGACCTGCGCGACCGCGGTGTCATCAGCGAGGCGGAGTTCCAGCAGGCCAAGGCCCGCGCGCTCACCTGAGCCGCCCGACCCGCACCGGGCCCGTCCCTGCAGGGGGACGGGCCCGGTGTGTAACGTCGAGGGCCGGGCCAGGGGGCCGGATACGCGTCGCGCCGCCTCCTGCGGCCCGTGACCAGCGATCCCCAGCCGTGCTTGGAGGTATGCCGCTGTGCACCTTCCGACCCACCCCCTGACCGTCTCCTCCCGCCCGGACCTGCGCCGTGCCGGGTCCGCCGCCGCCCTGGCGGTCGTCGGCTTCGCAGTCCTCGCCACGTTCAGCAGCCCGCACTCGCCCCAGCTCGGCGCCAAGCTGCTGGCCTTCGGCGGGGCCACGCTGTTCGCCGTCGTGGCGGCGGTGGCCGTGCGCAGCGGTGCCAACGAAGTGGCGCGGGTGACCGCGCTGCGCGCCGGGCCCGGCACCGCGTCCAACCTGCGCCTGGGCCTGACCATGGCGGGCTACGTCATCGTCGCCTCGGCCACGCTGAGCCTGCTGCAGGTGCCCATCGAGAAGCTGCTGCTCTCCGGCGCCATCACCGGTGTCGTCATCGGCATCGCCGCCCAACAGGCCCTGGCCAACCTCTTCGCCGGTCTGGTGCTGCTGACCTCCCGGCCCTTCGACGTCGGCCAGTGGGTCGTGCTGCGCTCGGGCGCGCTCGGGGGCGAGTACACCGGCGAGGTCGTCGGCGTGGGGCTGACCTACACCGAGCTGCTCACCGACGAGGGACGCTTCTCCCTGCCCAACGCCGGGGTCCTCGCCGCGGCCAGCGGTCCGCGGCAGCGCCCCGCCGGCGCCCGCCCGGCGCACCGCGGTGCCCCGCCGCGTCTGTCCGAGGCGTCCCGCTCCTCCTGACACCCAGGTTTCAGCCCGACGACGCCGGGCGTTCACCCGCGTCGACGGCGCGGGCGGCAGGGTCTGGGGCACCCGCCGACGAGGAGGAGTGCCATGCCCGCCCGCCGCCTGATCGCCCTGACCGCACTCGCCCTGGCCGGCACCCTCGCCGGTGCCGCCCCGTCGTTCGCCGGGACCCCCGCGCCCGACCGGGAGCGGGAGCGCTCGTTCGCCGTCATCGGGGACGTCCCCTACGGCGCGGACCAGGTCGCGGCGTTCCCCCGCTGGGTGGACCAGATCAACGCCGCCGACCCCGCCCTGACCTTCCACGTGGGCGACATCAAGAACGGCTCGACCCGCTGCGACGAGCCGTACTACCGGACGATCCGGGCCGACTTCGACCGCTTCGAGAACCCCCTCGTCTACACCCCCGGGGACAACGAGTGGACCGACTGCCACCGCGAGAACAACGGCGGCTACGCGCCGCTGGACCGCCTCGCCCTGGACCGTCAGGTCTTCTTCGACCACCCCGGTACGACGCTGGGCCGGCACCCGGCGCGCGTCACCTCCTCGGCCGGGGCCGGGTTCCCCGAGAACGTCCGGCTGCGCCGGAGCGACGTCGACTTCGCTGTGGTGCACGTCGTCGGCAGCAACGACGACCTGCAGCCGTGGAGCGGCCTGGGCCAGAGCACGGCGACCCGGGACCAGGTTGCCGAGGAGCAGGCCCGGATGGCCGACAGCATCGCGGTCGTCCGCGAGGCCTTCGCGCAGGCCCGCCGGCGCCACGACCGGGCCGTCGTGGTGATGCAGCAGGCCGACATGTTCGACCCCACCTACACGCCCGCATGGACGGACATCTCGGCCTTCCAGCCGCTGGTGCAGGCGCTCACGGACGAGGCGTCACGTTTCGCCGGCCCGGTCTACCTGTTCAACGGCGACAGCCATGTCTTCCACACCGACCGGCCGCTGGCCGCAGGGTCCCCGTGGCTGGCAACGTATGGCGTGCGCGGCAGCGCCGACAACCTCCAGCGGGTCACGGTCGACGGGTCGAGCAACAACACCGACTGGCTGCGGGTCACGGTCACCCGGCCGGGCACGGCCGACGTGCTGCGCTGGGAGCGGATCCCCTACACCGGCTGAAGGTCGGCCGGTGCGAGCCAGGCTGACCGACGAGACGAGGAGACATGACCCAGACGCCCTCCCTCGACTCACTGGTCCGCACCCGCGAGTCGCTGCACCAGGTCGCCGAGCACGTCCTCGCGGCTGCCCGCAAGCGGCAGACCGGCCACTTCACCCTGCGCGCGAGCCCGGGCGGCTTCTGCACCCCTCCCCTGGAGGACGGGCGCGTCATCGCGGTCGACCACACCGACCTCACCGTCACCGACGCCGGCACCGTGCACCGGGCCCCGCTCACCACCGTGCGGGCCGCCGCCGACCTCGCGGGCATCACGGCCGGCTTCCCCACGACGCACGGCTGGGCGACCCCGCTGGAGCCGGACGCCCGCCTGACCGTCGACCCGGCCGCAGCGGACACCCTGGCCGCCTGGTTCGCCCTCGGGCAGCAGGCGCTGGAGGCACTCGTGGCCGAGCTCTCCGACGAGCACCCCAGCGAACCGAGCCTCTTCCCGGAGCACTTCGACCTCGGGATGACCGCGGGCGAGGTCAACTACGGTGTCTCCCCGGGCGACGCCAGCATCGCCGAACCGTACGTCTACGTCGGACCGTTCGCCGGGCCGCCGGGGCAGGACGAGTACTGGAACGCGCCGTTCGGGGCCTACCGGACCCGCGCGCAGGTGACCACCAGCGACGACGCCCTGGCCTTCTTCCGCGACGGCCGCCGACGACTGCGCACGGGAGCCTGACACCCGGCACACATGCTGACCCGGCTGCCCGGGCGGCTGGAGGCGGTCACTCCTCCTCGGCCGCACCGGCCAGCGGCGCGGCCGACGAACCGGCTGGCGGGGCGTCTCGCGAGCCGTTCGGCGAGTCAGGCGAGGGGGGCACCGGCACGGCATACCTGGCCAGCAGCAGCGACAGGTCGTCGCTCTCCTTGCCCAGCCTCGCCTGGAGCAGCTCCTCGGCGATGGGCTCGGGGGCGTGGCCGTGGCTCAGAGCGGCCACGCCCACGCTGGCGACGAAGTCGGAGAGGGTGTCCAGGCCGTGCTTGCGGCTCTCGACCACCCCGTCGGTGTAGAGGACGAGCAGACTGCCGACCGGCACGCGGACCTCGGCCTCACCCCGGCCCTCGACGGGCACGCCGAGCGGGGGCGACCCGCCACCCTCGAGCGCGGTGACCTGGCCGTCGGGATCGACCAACAGCGGCGGCAGGTGCCCGGCCCGGGCGATGCGGGCCACGCCGGTGCCGAGGTCGAGCAGCACGTAGGCCATGGTCGCGATCTCGTCCGGGTCGAGGTCGAGGGTCACCCGGTCGAGGGCCTGCAGGACCACCGCCGGGGACGGGTCCACGGCCGTGACCGAACGCAACGTCGTGCGCATCTGGCCCATCAGCGCCGCGGCGCGCAGCCCCTTGCCCATGACGTCACCGACGACGAGGGCGACCAGCCCGTCGCCGACCTCAACGCAGTCGTACCAGTCGCCACCGACCTGCAGCCCGCTCTCGCCCGGGACGTAGCGCGCTGCCAGGGTCAGGTCCTGCCGCACCGGCAGCCGGGTGGGCAACAGGGATTCCTGGAGGGTGCGGGCGGCGCTGGCCTGCGCCTCGTAGGCCAGCGCCCGGGCGATCGCCTGCCCACCCTGGGCGGCCAGTCCGGCCAGCAGGTCGGTCTGCTGGCGTGGCCACTCGTGCGGCTCTGGGCCCCAGAGCAGCAGCACCCCGATCGGCTCGTCGCGTTCGCGGATCGGCAGCGCAGCCACCGAGAAGACCTGCTGCCCCAGCTCCCGAGACAGCGAGGGGAAGGATGCCTCGACGTCGCGGCGGGTGCCCAGGAGGACCGGCCGGCCGTGCTCCACCGCCAGCATGGCCGGACCGAATGGCACCCAGGACGCGTCGGCCACGCCGTCGCGCGGACGCGCCGACCCCGTGCCGCCCAGCACGCGCAACCCGCCCGCCCGGCTCGAGACGAGGACGGCGGCGTTCGGGGCACCGGAGGCACTGACGGCGTCCTCGGCGAGCACCCGGCCCACCTCGGCCGGGGTGACCGCCCTGGCCAGGTCCTGCGCACAGGACAGCAGCTGGTGGGTCAGGCGCAGCGAGCGGCGCAGCTGCCCCTCCCTGCGGACCAGCTCGCTGTCGCTGTAGGTCTCCATGTCGTGCAGCTGGGCCAGCACGCTCCACACCGCGCCGGCGGCGAGGACGGCGTAGGTCGCGACCCGCAGGGACAGGCTGGCCCACCACACCGGGGCGAACCGCTGCCCTCCGACGGCGTTGAGGACGAGGTCGTAGACCGACAGCGACAGCGCCACCCCCACCCAGCCGCGCAGGGCCTCCGGCGCGCGGCCCACCCGGTGGACCCACAGGACCGCCGCGACGGCCACGAGCCCGCCGGTGACCAGCAACAGCACCCGCAACAGCGGCAGGTAGGACCCGTCGGGCCGCAGCAGCTGCGGGAACGGCACGAGGTCGAGGGCGAAGACCACGGCGAGGACCACGCCTGCCCCGGCGGCCACGGGCCGCCACCGCGGCGGGGTCCGCAGGATGCCCAGCACCGCGCCCGCGGCGAAGCTGAGGTGGTAGGTCAGGAACAGCGCGCTGGCACTGGGGGTGCTCGTGCCCAGAGGGCCCCCGGACGGCATGACGAACGGGAAGGCCAGGGTCTGCAGCACCATCGCCAGCAGGCCGACGCCCAGCCCGGTGACGACCCAGCCGAGGGCCTCGTCGCCCTCCGCGCGGGAGCGGCGCAGCAGGATGACCGTCGCGAAGGCCGAGCACAGTGGCGTGGCGACGACGAAGGCGACGGACAGGCCCGAGGGGGGCAGCGTGTCGGTGAACAGCGCCGCGACGTAGGCCAGGCCAGCGAAGGCGGCCGTGCCCACCGCGACGACGAGGTCCAGGCGTCGCACCGGTGTCGGTGTCCGGGGCTCCAGCTCCGGGTTCGCCGCACGGGCGAAGGTCTGCGCCACGCCGACATCGTCGCAGGCAGACGCCCTTCAGCCCACCCCTTGCGGAGTCTCGCCCTGCGTCCGCGCCCGGCGTAACCTGCTGGGGTGGAGCCGCCCCGGTGGACGTCCCCCGGCTGGGACGGGCACCTCCTTCTCCTGCACCGCACCGAGCACGACCGGTCTGCGGTCCTGGCCGCGTGGGCGCGGCACGGCCTGGACCGCGGCGAGCGGGTCGTGCTCATCGAACCGGCGGGCGCGGCATACCCTGACTCGGCGACGACGGTGCTGCGGCAACATGGCACCGACCCCGGGGCCTTCCTGGCCTGCGGCCAGCTCCAGGTGCTGACGGCCGACCGGGACCTCTACTCCCTGCAGGGCCAGGTCGGCCTCGTCGAGGGCGCGTTGCGTGACGGGTTCCCCGGCGTGCGGGTGAGCGCTCGGGCGGAGGCAGCGGAGCGCCTGGTCGACGGGCAGGAGCACGCCGACCTCGAGCGGGCCATGAACCGGCTCTGCCACACCCGACCGGTCTCGGCACTGTGCCAGTACGAGGCGGACCTCGCGCCGATGATGCTGCACGCCCTGTGCGGCATGCACGCCGACGGCATCGTGGAGGCCCAGCTGCGGTGCCGGACCACCGGCGACGGGCTGTCCCTCGCGGGAGAGGTCGACGTCTCCAACCACGAGGTGCTCCGGTTCGCCCTGCGCGCTGCCACCACCACCGAGTCCCCCCAGGACCTCGTCGTCGACCTGACCGACCTCGAGTTCCTGGACGTCTGCGGCGCCCGCGCCCTCCTCAACGGCACCAGCGAGCACCGGGAGGCCGGCGGCCGGCTTCGGCTGCTCGGCCCCAACCCTGCGGTCGAGCGGCTGCTGCTGCTGCTCGGCCTCGACCGTGCACCCGGAACCATCCTGGAGCCTCGATGACCCAGCCCCTCGGCATAGACCGGGACAGCTACAGCCACGACCTGCTCGTCCATGACACCGACGAGGAGCTGGTGCGGGCCACCCAGGACTTCGTCGCGGAGGGTCTGGACTCCGGGGGCCAGGTGCTCGTGCACAGCAGCCGCGAGCGGGTGCCACTGCTGCAGGACGCGCTGCGGCCGCACCCCCGGCTGACCTGGGGTTACGACGAGGACCTCTACCAGTCCCCCACCGCGACGCTGTTCGCCTACCAGCGCCAGCTCGCCCTGGCGCCCGAGCCGACACAGGTGTGGGTGACCGGCACGGTGCCGCTGGCGCAGGGCCGCGCCGCCCAGGCCGCCTGGTCGCGGTACGAGTCCATGGTCAACGTGGCGCTCGGGAGCTTCGCCTTCCACGCGCTGTGCACGTATGACGCGCGCACCCTCCCCGGGCACGTCGTCGAGGCTGCCCGGGCGGCACACCCGCACCAGGGCGTCGGTCCGCTGCGGCAGGAGAACCCCGACTACGAGCCGCCGGGAGCGTTCCTGGCCAACCCGCTGGCGTTCACCCCCGGGGTCCCGGACACCGCGCCGACCGCGGACCTCGTCCTGCGTGACCTGCGTGAGCTGCACCTGGCCCGGAGCCTGGTCGCCCGCGAGGCCAGGGCGTCGGGGCTGCCCTCCGAGGCACGTGGCGACTTCGTCAGCGCCGCGCACGAGGTGCTGGCCAACGCGTTCCGGCACGGGGCCCCGCCCGTCAAGCTCGAGATGTGGGTCGGCCAGGGTCGCCTGACTGCCCGGGTGACCGACCGGGGGCCGGGCCTGGCGGACCCGATGTCCGGCGTCGGCTACCCCGACCGCGGTGGGTCCGTGGGCCTGTGGGCCGCCCGCCAGATGTGCGAGGAGCTCGTCATCGGCACGAGCCCCGGCGGCGGCTGCAGCGTGCTGCTGTCCACCGGTTGACCACGCACCTGGCGCCGAGGTCGACGAAACCCACACCGCCCGCGCCGGGAGGTGTGGGTTTCGTCGAGCTGTTGGCATGCCGCGGGTGTGGCCCCCGCGGGCGCCTGGGCTCACTCGCGGAACTGCGGGCCGCTGTGGCGCACGATGCGGTCCTGCTGCCGCTGAACGTCCTCGGGCACCGTGGGGGTGGTGGTGGCTGCCGGGGTCGCGGTCTCCTCGTCCTCGGGATGGTTGCCGGCACGCTCGGCGGGCTGCTCGTCGGAGTCGGTCCTGGTCGCGACGACCATGCCGGTGGCGGGGTTGACGTCCACCTCGACGGCGCTGCCGTCGGTGCGGGCGACGGTGACCGCGAAGACCATGCCGGAGCCGGTCGCCATGCGCGAGGTGAGGACGACGTGGCCGGGCACGGAGGTCAGGGCCACCTCACGTGCCTGGTCGAGGGTGACGGCGTGCGCCCGCGCCGGGTGGGCGTGACCGCCGGCGGCACCCTGGGCGGGTGCGGCCATGGTGGTGGTCTCGACCGGTGCGGCCGAGGTCGCGCTGCCCAGGGCGACGGCGGCGCCCGCGAGGGCTCCGGCCAGGGCGATGCCGAGGACGGCGGGGCGGTGACGGGTGATGGCGTTCATCGGTGTGCTTCCTTTCCTGCCGGTGACCCGGGTGGTCACCTGGTGTGGTCCAGAGGTGGCGGGCACGGCCGGGCCGTGGCTCAGCCGGCACGGGTGCCGGCGGCCGCCGGGACCCGGCCCAGGGCCTCGCGGGCCCGCGCCGGGTGGTCGGTGATGAGGGCGGCGACGCCGAGAGCCGCGACCTGGCGCAGGTCGCTGCGGCGGTTGACCGTCCACGGGGTGACGGCGACGCCGAGCCGGCGCGCGGTGGCGACGGCCGCCGGTGCGTCGAGGACCGCGGACAGGGCGGGGTGCACCTCGTCGTGGCCCGCGTCGACGGCCTGGCGCAGCAGGCTGCTCAGGGCGGTGCCCGGCCGGCCGAGCAGGGCGGTGGGCACCCGGCGCGGGCGCAGGACCGGCGCCAGCGCGGCGAGCAGGTCGCCGTCGAAGGAGGAGACGGTCACGCGCTCGGGCGCCGGGCCAAGGACCCGTGCCAGCTCGCGGCCCAGCCGGTCGGCGTAGCCGGGCAGGTCCACCGCCTTGGCCTCGACGACGACCCGACGGCCGTGGACGCCGGCCACGGCGAGCACGTCGGCGAGGGTCGCCGTGTGGTGCCCGGCCCCCAGGTCCAGGGCAAGCAGCGCCGCCGCCGGGGCCCCGGCGATGTCGACCTGCCGCCCGTCGGCTGCGGTCAGGTGCGGGTCGTGGCTGCACACCAGGACGCCGTCGGCGGTGAGGCGCACGTCGACCTCGACGCCGTCGGCGCCGAGCGCGAGCGCGGCCGCCACTGCCGCCACGGAGTTCTCCGGGCGGCGCAGGCCGGCCAGCCCGCGGTGGGCCAGGACCCGGGGCGCCACGCCTGCCGGCGTGAGCGCCGGCCGGGGGGACGCGGCTGTGGCGGGTCCGGCGCCCGTGGTGGCGGTGATCATTGTCATCGCGGCGTTCCCTCCATCGAGTCCTGGTGCTGACACCGACGACGGTGCCCGGACCGGCCCTGCCCGGGGCAGGCACCGCAGGTGTTGGCCGGCCCGCGCAAGGTGTCGGCCGAGCACCCCCTTGGGGTGGGTCCCGAAAGCGCCCGGGGAGCCCCTGCCCGGGTCGTAGACTGGACGGACGAGCGCACGCACGGAGCGGCCAATGGACGACCCAGCAGCTGGTCAGGGCCCGGCTCCCGCGCCGCCCCGGGTCGGTGTCGGCTGGACCGAAGGGCCGTTCCTCACCTACCCCGACGGCGGCGGGGAGCGGCAGTTCGTCGCGCTCGAGCCCGGGCGCACGATGACCCTGGGCCGTGGCGCCGGCTGCGACGTCCAGCTCGGCTGGGACGAGGCCGTCTCCCGGGTGCACGCCCAGCTCGAGCCGGTCGGGCGCGACTGGACGCTGGTCGACGACGGCCTGTCCCGCAACGGGACCTACCTCAACGGCGAGCGCCTCACCGGGCGCAGGCGCCTGCGCGACGGTGACACCTTCGTGCTCGGCGGCACGTCCTTCACCTACCGCTCCGGCCAGCGGGGCCGCTCGCAGGAGACCAAGGTCGCCGACGGCATCGTCACCGTGGGGTCGCTCTCGCCCACCCAGCGCCAGGTGCTCACCGCCCTGTGCCGCCCCTACCGGGACTCCTCCGGCTTCGCCACGCCCGCGTCCAACCAGCAGATCGCCGGCGAGCTCTACCTCAGCGTCGACGCGGTCAAGACCCACCTGCGCACGCTGTTCCAGAAGTTCCACATCGAGGACCTGCCGCAGAACCAGAAGCGGGCCAAGCTCGTCGAGCGGGCCATCTCCCTGGGCCTGGTCTCCCGGCGCGAGCTGTAGGGGAGGCGCGGTGGCGGGCACACGGCATACCGGACAGGCCGCGATCGAGGACCACGGCGTCATCGGGGACCTGCACACCGCGGCCCTGGTCTCCACCGACGGCGACATCGACTGGCTGTGCCTGCCCCGCTTCGACTCCCCCTCGGTGTTCGCCGCGCTGCTCGACGGCGAGCGCGGTGGCCGGTTCACGGTGCGGGCGGTGGGCGCCGCGCGGACCAAGCAGATGTACCTGCCCGACTCCAACGTGCTGCTGACCCGGTTCCTCGGGGAGCACGCCGTGCTCGAAGTGGTGGACTTCATGGTCCCCCACGCGCACGGCTCGGCCGACCACCGCAGCGCCCACCAGCTGGTCCGCAAGGTGCGCGCGGTCCGCGGCCGGGTCGAGGTCGACATCCGGTGCGAGCCGGCCTTCGACTACGGCCGGGTGCGCGGCGAGGTCGACGTGGTCGAGGGGTCCGGGGCGTTCTTCTCCTCGGCGGCGGGCCGCCTGGTGCTGCGCTCGACGGTCCCGCTGTGGGCCGACGGGGCGGCCGCGGTGGCCCGCCCGACCCTGCACGAGGGCGAGACGATCGCGCTGTCCCTGTCGCGTCAGGGCTCGCCGCGGCCGCTGGACCTGGTCGAGGTCGAGGCCCTGCTGGAGGCCACGACCTCGTTCTGGCAGGACTGGATCCGCCAGTCGCGCTACCGGGGTCGCTACCGCGAGATGGTCGAGCGCTCGGCGCTGACGCTCAAGCTGCTGGTGCACCAGCCGACGGGCGCGCTGGTTGCCGCGGCGACGACCTCGCTGCCCGAGGCGCTCGGCGGCACGCGCAACTGGGACTACCGCTACACCTGGGTGCGGGACGCCGCGTTCACCGTCTACGGGCTGATGGCGCTGGGGTTCACCGAGGAGGCGCAGGCGTTCACGACCTGGCTGGAGGCTCGCTGCCTCGACGCCCCGCCCGGGGAGAGCCTGCAGGTGCTCTACGCCGTCGACGGTGAGCCCTCACCGCCGGAGCAGGAGCTGGGACACCTCGCCGGCTACCGCGGGTCGCGCCCGGTGCGGATCGGCAACGGTGCGGCCAACCAGCGCCAGCTCGACATCCACGGCGAGCTGATGGACTCGGTCTACCTGTTCAACAAGCACGGCCAGCCCATCTCCTACACCTTGTGGGTGGCCCTGTGCCGGCAGCTGGACTGGCTGGAGAAGCACTGGGACGAGCCGGACTGCGGCGTGTGGGAGGTCCGCGGGCCCATGCGCCGGTTCACCTACTCCACGCTGATGACCTGGGTGGCCTTCGAGCGCGCCGAACGCATCGCGCGCCAACGCGGGCTGCCCGCCCCGCTGGCCCGGTGGCGCGACGCCGCCGACCGCGCCTACCTGCAGGTGCAGGAGCAGGCGTGGAACCCCAGCCTGCAGGCTTACGTGCAGTACCCGGGCAGCACCACCCTGGACGCCGGCGCGCTGGTGATGCCACTGGTGAAGTTCACCGGACCGCAGGACCCCCGCTTCCTGGCCACGCTCGACCGGATCGAGCGCGAGCTCGTCACCGACAGCCTCGTCCAGCGCTACCGCACCGACGGCAGCGACGGCTTCGAGGAGGGCGAGGGCACGTTCAACCTCTGCTCCTTCTGGTATGTCGAGGCGCTCACCCGCGCGGGCCGGCTGGAGCAGGCGCGCCAGACCTTCGAGAAGATGCTCACCTACGCCAACCACCTGGGCCTGTACGCCGAGGAGATCGGCCCGTCCGGCGAGGCACTGGGCAACGTCCCGCAGGCGTTCACCCACCTGGCCCTCATCAGTGCCGCGGTCAACCTCGACCGCGCCCTGGCACCGGAGCGACGATGAGCAGCACCGTGGCCCGCGCCCTGGGTGAGGGGTCGCGGGTGGTGGTGCACCCCGGCTCCGGCGTCGTGCACCGCAGCGGCGACGCGCTGCTCGTGATGCCGACAGTCGAGGGTGGCCAGGTCGACGTCGCCACCGACCTGCTCGCCGCCTGCGCGGTGGCGTCCGACCCCACCGGCCGGCGGCGGGCACGGCGGGTCGCGGCGCTGCTGGGGGCCGTCGAGGACCCCGACGCGGTGCCGGGGTTCGTGCTGCTGCTGGACACCGAGGCCGGACCGGTGCTGCTCGCCTCCGGGGACACCGACGCGCTCGTCCGCGGGGAGCACGAGCAGCGGGTCAGCGGTCGGGACTCGCTGGCGTGGGTGGAGCACCGGGTCGACCCCGGCTTCACCGCGATTCTGCTCGGTGGTGTCGCGGAGTCCGGGGCCGTGGCCGAGGCTCCCGTGCTGCCGCTGGACCTGGCCGGGGGCACGGTGCCCGGCGCCGGCGCCACCGTGCTCGCGCCGCAGGCCGGCCTGGGAGCCGGCCGGCCCGGCCCGGTCACGGCCCGGGAGAAGCCGGCCCCCGAGAAGGCGCCCCCGGAAGAGGCGTTCCCCGAACAGGCGCCTCCCGAGGAGACTGCCGCCGGGGCCGGCGCTCCCGAGAAGACCGCGGTCCAGCCACCCGCTGCGGCCGGTGCGGCAACACCGGAGGCGGTGGCCCCGGAGCCCGTCGCCGCCGAGGAACCTGTCACCGGGCCGCTCGGCGGGTCGGTCGGCGACGGAGCCGGCCGGCGTGAGCCCGTGGCCGCGCAGTTCACCGTGATGCGCCCGGTCACCCGCGTCCGCAATGTCGCGCTCGGCGCCGCCCCGACACCCGCCCGCGCGCCCCTGCCCGTCGCCGGGGCAGCCGCCGACCGCACCGAGGCGCCCACGGTGGACCGCGACGTCGTGGTCGAGGGCCTGCCGTGCCCGCAGGGCCACCTCAACGACCCCCGGGCCAGCGCCTGCTCCCTGTGCGGGACCGACCTCGACCCGAAGGCCAGTCCCGTCCGGGCCACGCGACCACCCCTGGGAGTGCTCGTCACCGACGACGGCTCGGTCTTCCTGCTCACCTCCGACGTCGTCGTGGGGCGCGAACCGGCCGGGTCCGAGGAGGTCCGGTCCGGACTGGCCCAGCCGCTGCAGCTGCGCGACGAGGGGCACAGCGTCTCCCGCGTCCACGCCAGGGTGCACCTCGACGGGTGGGACGTCACCGTGGTCGACTCGGGGTCCGCCAACGGCACTTACCTCAGCCGGACCGGTTCGGCCGGCCCCTGGGAGCCGGTGCAGGAGCCGACGCCGTTGGTGGCCGGTGACCGGCTGCGGCTGGGCAAGCGGCAGCTGATGTACGACCGCCACCCCGCCGGCCCGGGGCGGTGAGCCGGTGGACGGGATCGCCGACTACGGCTTCCTGCGCGAGGTCGGCCGCGGCCCGCAGGGGCGGGTCTACCTCGCGCGCCGGCCGGAGCGGCTCGGGCCCGGCGACGAGTGGGTCGCCGTCAAGGTCCTCGACGCCACCGCCTCCGAGGAGACCTTCGAGGTGGTCGCCGCCGAGCTGCAGTGCTTCGCCGCGGTCGACGGCGAGGACCTGGTCGCGTTGCACGAGGCCGGGCTCGTCGGGCCCCGGGTGTACTACGTGCTGGCCCACCACCCGATGGGGTCCCTGGAGCACCCGGCCCACCCGCTGAACCGGCAGGCCCGGCTGGAGGCCGTCGCCCGGGCCGCCCGCGCCGCGCATCGGCTGCACGAGGCGGGGATCGTCCACCGGGCGATCAAGCCGGCCAACGTCCTGCTGGCCGGGACCGGCGCCGTGCTCGCCGAGCCCGGCGTCGCCCACCTCCTCCAGCCCGGGATCACCACCACCGGGACCCACCCGCTCGGTGGCTCGACCACGCTCGAGCTCACCGACCCGGCCGTGGTGCGCGGCGCCCCGGCGGGCCGGGCCAGCGACATCTGGGCGCTCGGGGTGACCCTGCACCTGGCGCTGACGGGCACCGGGCTCTTCCCCTCGATGATGTCCGCCGACCCCATGGTCGCGGTGCGGATGTACCTGCGCAGCACCCCCGAGCCGGACCCCGACCTCGGGGCGGCCGAACGGGCGGTGGTGCTGCGAGCCCTGCAGCCCGACCCGGCCGCGCGCTACCGCACCGCGGCCGACCTCGCGGACGCGCTGGACCAGCTCGCCCCCGCGGCGGGCGGGCACGTGCACTGACGGGCACGGCATACCCACCCAGGGTGGTGCCGACCCACACCTGCCGGGCGCGGCGACCAGCCCTGGGGTCGCTACCCGCCCCTGCCCCGCGAGCCGAGAGTGGTGCTCAGGTCGACACCGGGTCGACAGGATCGGAGCAGCAGCAGATGTCACACCTCGAGCGGCACCAGGACCAGCGGCACTCGTCGCGGGCGATGCGCACCATCTCGGCGTCGACCAAGTCGGCCCCGACCCGCGTGTGCTTCATCGTCGAGGGCAAGTACGAGAACGACGTCATGCCCGGCGCGGTGGCCGACGTGCTCACCGGCTGGGGCCACGAGGTCGACGTCCTGCGCCCCCTGAGTGGGGCGACCGACGTCGACGACCTCGACCCGTTCAACGGCCCCCGCTACGACGCCTACGTCCTCAAGACCGTCTCCGGCGGCCCCGGGCTGAGCATCCTCGAGGCGGCCGCGGCCACCGGCGCCGCCACGGTCAACGACGCCCGCGCCATCCGTCTGGCCCGCGACAAGGCCGTCGCGGCCAGCCGGGTCCGGGCCGCCGGGCTGCCGTTCCCGCGCACCTGGTTCGCCGCCCGCAGCGCCCTGCTGGAGGGCCTGCCGCGCGAGGCATACCCCCTGGTGGTCAAGCCCAACAACGGCAGCTCCTGCGAGCAGGTGCTGCGGGTGGACCGGCCCGAGGACCTGGCCGCGCTGGACATCGACGACTCCGGCTACCTGCTGGCCCAGCCGTACCTGCCCAACCCCGGCTACGACGTCAAGCTCTACAACACCGGCGACGACGTCTTCGCCACGGTCAAGCGCTCCCCGCTGCACCCCGGCGCCCCCGTCGTCGAGGAGCTCATCCCGACCAGCCCCGAGCTCAAGGCCCTGGCCCTGGCCGTCGGCCGCGCGTTCGGCCTCGACATCTACGGCATCGACGTCATCGACACCCCGCAGGGCTGGATGGTCCTGGACGTCAACGACTTCCCGAGCTTCGGCAACGTCCCGCACGCCGCCGAGCGCCTCGCCCGCACGGTGCTGCGCCTGGCCCGCCAGGCCGTCGCCCGTCGCGTCACCGCCGAGACCCGCACCCTGCACGTCCTGCCCGCCCTGGAGGCATCCGCATGAACATCACCCTGATCGCCGAGCCGTCGTCCAACCCCGTGCTGGACACCGCACTGGACCTGCTGCGCGAGCGCCACACGGTGGCCGTGCTGGACCCGAAGTCCTTGTCCCCGTGGGGGTTCCGCCCGGAGCCGTCCGGGCGTAGGGATGGAGACATGGTCCTGCTCAAGTCGCGCACCGCCGAGGCCCGCAGCTGGGCCCACCACGCCGAGCGTGCGGGGGCGGTCGTCGTGAACACGCCCACCGCCACCGACACGGCCCTGGACCGGCAGCTCTCCGCCGAGCTGCTGGAGGCCGCCGGGGTGCCGACACCGCGGACGCTGGCGTTCGCGTCGCTGGCCGAGCTGGCCCGCGAGGCCTACCGGCCCGGCGCCGCGCCGCTGCCGTGGCCGCTGGTCGTCAAGAGCCGCACCAGCCGTCGCGGAGACCTGGTCCGCCTCGTGGTGGGCCGGCACGAGCTGGCCGAGCTGCTGCCGGAGTGGGGCCGGGAGCCGGTGATCGCCCAGCGGTTCCTGCCCAACGACGGCTTCGACCTCAAGTTCTGGGTGGTCGGCGAGCACGTGTCCGTCGCCCGCCGCCCGGCGGCCCTGGAGGTGCGCCGCAAGGACGCCGACGTCGAGCTCGACCCCTCCTCGCTGCCCGAGGGCCTGGTCGACATCGCCCGCCGGGCCGGGCACGCGATCGGCCTGGACCTGTTCGGCGCCGACATCGTGCTCAGCGAAGGACGCCCCGTGGTGATCGACGTCAACGCCTTCCCCGGCTTCCGCGGCGCCTCGGACGCCGCGTCGCACCTGGCCGGCTTCGTCGAGCACGCCTGGCAGCGGCGGGCGGTGGCGTCATGAGCACCACGTGGCTGACCCCGGAGGGCGTCACCTCCACCCTCGCGGGCGTCCTCGACGCCCACGACGACCACCAGGGAGCGCTGCACCTGACCTACCTGCGGCGCAAGCCGGGGCGCGGCATGGTCGCGGTCTACGGCCAGCCCTCGGACCCGGAGCACCTGTTCACGCTCACGGTCGAGGAGCAGGCGATGGCCACGGCCGGGGAGGCACCCCAGCCCTCGGCGTGGCTGGGCCGGTGGCCGGGCATGCTGGAGGTCGCAGGACGCGGGCTGACGCTGCAGTCGTTCCCGCACGACGTGGGCCTGCCCGCCCTCGCCGCCGCGATGACCCCGATGCAGACCCCGGCTCTGCGGAACGCGCTCGAGCAGGCCGTGCGGCACACCCTGCCGGCCGGGGAGCCGTGGCGGCTGGAGGACGTGGAGGCCACTGCGCTGCGCTACAAGCCGGGCGACCGGTGCGTGGTCCGCTACCGGCTGCGCCTCGGCGCGACCGAGCCCGCCTCGCAGCGGGTCGAGCACGTGACCCGCAGCGTGGTCGGCAAGGTCTACCGCGACGTCGCCCAGGCCCGCGAGGCCGCCGCCCTGCTGGAACGCCTTGCCGCGTCGCCGCAGTCACCGCGCTGGAGCCCGGACTCCCTCGGTGTCGTCGAGCCCCTCCCGCTCGCCCTGAGCGAGGACCTGGGGGGCCCGCGTGACACCCCGCCGACCGTGCCCGGCACCGCCGTCATCCGCCCCGCGGACCCCCACGCGCAGGACGCCGTGGTCGCCGCGGCCGGGGCACTGGCCGACCTGCACACGGGCACGGCCGCGGCGCCCGACACCCCGACCCGCACCGGGGCCGACGAGGCGGCCAGGGCGGCCAAGCGCGCGAGCGTCCTCACGGCATACGTGCCTGCCCTGGCCGGCACGGTGGCGGTCGCGGCGGACACCCTGAGCACCCACCTGCTGGCGGCGTCACCGGACACGCTGGTGCCGGCGCACGGCAGCTACAAGCCCAGCCAGCTGCTGGTGCGCGACGGCGCGGTGAAGCTCGTCGACTTCGACCAGTTCTGCCTGGCCGACCCGGCGCTGGACGTCGGCTACTTCCTGGCCTACCTGCGCCCGCCTGGCCTGTGGTACCACCGCGCCGGCACCCGGGAGTGGTTCGAGCAGGCCGCGGCGACGTTCACCCGCGCCTACGACGCGGCGCTGGCCGAGCACGGCTGGTCGGCCGCCTCCCGCACGGGCGTCCAGGCCAGGGCGCACGTCTACGAGGCCGCGCTGCTGCTCAAGATCGCGGCGCGCCGACCCAACCGGCTGCACAGCCCCCGGGTGGGTGAGGTCGACGCCGTGATGCAGGAGGTGCACGCCTGCCTCGCCGCCGCGGACGCGGCGCTCGGCAGCTGACCGGTATGCCGGGTGGCCGGCGTCCCGGTTGCCCGCCGGTCAGCCGAGCCGCACCGAGGCCCGCACCCGGTCGAAGAGTGCGCGCTGGGCGTTCATCTCCCCCTGCGGCGCGAAGAAGGCCAGCAGGACCTGGTCGCCCTGCGGGGTCTGCACCACGTCGACGAGCAGGCTCAGGCTGGCCCCGCCCGCCGGCGACGCGGCCACCCCGGTGAGCTCGACAGCAGGGACCCCGGCGACGGTCACGGTGCGCCGGCCCGGCAGCAGCTGGGTGCCCGGCGGGAGGCTCTGGATGACGGTGTCGCCGAACGTCGGGGAGGCCGGGTCGACCGCGGTGAAGCCCGAGGTCAGGTAGGCGCCCACCGCGTCGCCGGGGTTGCTCCCGATCAGCCGGCCCATGGCGGTCCAGCCCCCGTCGCTGCCCTCGCCGAAGAAGACCGGACCGGCCACGTCCGGGCGTGCCGCGACCACGGCGGAGGTGCCCGGGCTCTCACGCACCGACCAGGCGTCGGGGTAGCGCATCGTCAGGGGGACCGTGCTGTTGCCGGGACGGTAGGTCCGCGTGAGGTCCTGCCCGCCGGAGCCGGTGAGGCGGACCAGCAGGAAGCCCAGCACGGCCAGGAACACCACGAGCCCGGCGACCACCGGGAGCAGCCAGCGACGGGTCCGGCTCGCGGGCGGCGCCTGGCCTGCGGCCTGTGGTGTGGCTGCCAGGGCGGCTCCGGCGGCCGGCTCCTCAGCCCCGGGCGCCTCGGCTCCCACGACCTCGCCGGCGACCAGCTCCTCCTCCAGAGGCCAGCTCGTCCCCTCCCCGTCCCAGCCCCACTGCTCTGCCGCCGCGGCGTCCGCGTCGTTGGCCTGCACCTGCTCGGCCCAGGCGGCCTCCGCCCAGTCCTCACCCGGACCAGCCTGCGCCCACTCCCCGGCCGGTGCGGCCGCCTGGTCACCGACCTTCCCGAGGGCCTCGTCCACGTCCGGCGCCGCGGCGGCCCCGACCGGACCTGCTGACACACCGGCCTGAGCGTCGGCCGGCATGTCGACCGGCACGTCAGGGACCGCACGCTCCCCCGACCAGCGCGTCTGCTGGGCCCCTGCCACCGGCCCGAGGGCCCCCGCTGCGCCCTCGCTGTCCGCCCCGGGCTCGCGCACCGCGTCGGCGAGCGCACGGACCATCTCGTGGCAGGAGGCGAACCGCTCCTCGGGGAACTTGGCCATGGCCCGGGCGACCACCGCGTTGACCCCGGTCGGCAGCTCCGGACGCAGGACCGACGGGGGCGGCGGCGGCTCGATCAGGTGCGCCCACAGCACCGCCGCGTCGTCGTCGCGGCGGAACGGCACGCGGCCGGTGAGGCACTCGTAGAGCAGGCACCCGAGGGCATACATGTCCGCGGCCGGGCCGACCGGCTTGCCCTGGATCTGCTCGGGGGCCACGTAGTCCACCGTGCCGAGGAAGTGGCCGGTGCCCGTCAGCCCACCGGAGAGCGAGGACGTCCGCTTGGTCAGGCCGAAGTCGGTCAGGTAGACGTGCTCGGCGGTCACGTGGTCACCGTGCTCGTGGGTGTGCGTGATGAGGATGTTGCCCGGCTTGACGTCCCGGTGGACCAGGCCGAGCTCGTGCGCCGCGTCGAGGGCGTCGCCGATCTGGGTGAACAGACGCACCGCGCGCTCGGGGTCCAGCGCGCCGTCGCGCGCCAGCAGGTCCTTGAGGTCGCTGCCCACGACGTAGCGCATGGCGATGAAGAGCACGCCGTCGGCGTCACCGGCCTCGTAGATCGGCACGATGTTGGGGTGGTCGAGCGAGGCCGCCAGCCGTGACTCGCGGATGAAGCGCTGGCGGAACTGCTCGTTGGCGGCCAGAGCCGTGGAGAGCAGCTTGAGGGCGACCTTGCGGCCGAGGCGGGTGTCCTCCGCTCGGTACACCGTCGCCATCCCGCCTCGGCCGATGACCGACTCGATCCGGTAGCCGGCGATCACCGACCCGGTCGTCTGCTCGGTCATCTCGACTCCCCTGTCACGCCACGGGCTGGCCGCACCAGCCGCAGAACCGGTCGCCCGGGGTGAGCCGGCCGCCGCAGGTGGTGCAGAAGTTGCGCGTCCGGGCGCCGCCGCCCGGGGTGGCGGGTGCCGAGGCGGGCGGCCGTCCCGGCCCGGAGGCGGACGAGGGTGGGCCAGCCGGTCCGGACGCCGGGGTGCGCACCGGGCCGGGGCCCGACGGGGACGGCACCGGGCCGGATCCCCCGGGCCGCACGGCCGAGGCCCCGGGAGGACGGCCGCCCACGGCAGCGCCGGCGGGTGCCGGTCGCGGGCCGGCCTGTGCCGGCGGAGAGCTCCCCGGGGAGGGCGCGGTCGGCGGCGGCACGGGCCCCGAGGGCTGGGCGCCGGGCCGGGGTGCGCCGGGCCCCGACAGGGGTCGTGAGGCTGCCGCGCCGCTGGGGCGCGCGCCGGCGGGCCCTGCGCCACCCGCAGCGCCCGGACGCGGGCTGCCGGCCGCGGCGCCTGCCACCCCGGCCGTGGCCATCGCCGGCGCCGGAGGTGTCCCCTGCGGTGCGGCCGCCGCAGGCGCCACCGGGGTGGACGGACCGGGCGCGCGCCGTCGACGCAGCACCGCCCAGGCCACCAGCCCCAGGAGGACCAGCCCGAGCAGGACCAGCCCGGCGACCAGCCAGGGCGAGACCGAGGTCGAGGTGTCCGCGGCGGCCTGGCCCGGCAGCTGACCGGGCTGGCTGACCGAGCTGCCGCGCAGCTTCGTGGCGATCGCCAGGTTCTGGGTGGCGAGGTAGTGGCCCGGGAACAGCGCGAGGGCGTTGCGGAACCCCGGGATCGACCCGGCATACCCGCGGTTCTTGAACAGGTGCATGGCCTGCTCGAAGGAGGTGTCGACCGGCCCGCGGTGCGGGGTGATGCTCGCGGCCCGCAGCGCGGCCGTGATGGCCGCGGCGGTGACCAGGCGTGGGGTGGCAGCGGGCGGCAGCGTCGCCGTGCCGCCCGGGCTGGGCGACGCAGACGCCGAGGCGGACGGGCTGGCAGCGGTGGTCGCGCTCTCCGTGGCCGGTGTCGGGGTGCTGCTGGCGATGTCGGAGGGGCTGGCCGCGGACGGGTTCGCGCTGGCGGGACCGCTCGGGGGCACGAGGAGGCCGATCACCTGTCCCTGCTCGGCCACCACCGGCCCACCGGTCAGCCCCGCGGGGACGAGCCGGCCGAGCCGCAGCGCGTCCGACAGGTCCTCGGCGGTGAGCCCGGTGGTCTTGAGCCCCGTGCCACCGACGGTGGCCAGGTGCGTGTTGAGCGCCAGCAGGGGGTTGCCCGGGCGGGGGACGCCGGTGAAGCCGAGCGCGGACAGCGCCTGCGCACCCGAGGTCGACCGGCCCAGGTCGACGGTCGGCATGCTCGTGGCGCCCCGGACCCGGACCACGGTCACGTCGGGAGTGGGCTTGCCGATGACCTCGGCCGGGAACGCGCCGAACCTCGCCTGTGACGTGACGTAGGGGTAGACGCGGAAGTCCCACGTGGCCCGGACCACGCAGCCACCGGCGTCGTTGGTCTGCCCGCCGGGGTAGCAGGCCTGCAGCCGTTCCTCGGTGCGGTCGCCGGCGGGCCCGATGTGGTGGCGGGAGTACGGGTCAGCCGGGAGCGGAGCCGCGCTGCCGTACTGCTTGAGGAACGCCTGGTTCACGGCGTAGACCTCGGCCCGGGTGAGGTCGGCCGCACCGAGCGCGCCGGTGGTGACGACGACCCCCGAGGGGTCCACGGCGAAGCCGCTGGCCGAGGCGAGCACCGGGTTCCAGACGCTCTGGATGATCCCGATGTGCACGCCCGAGGGGTCACCGACCGGCCGGTGCTCGATCAGGGCGACCTCGACCTGGGCCCGGGCCTCGACCCAAACCACGGCCGGCGCGGCCCGCTCGGTCGGCGTCGGGTGCTTGTGCGCCCAGGCGAGCGGTGCCGGCCCGAGCACCAGGGCAAGGACCACCGCCACCCCTGCGTAGATGTAGCGAGACCTGCGGCCGGTCATGACAGCTCCGCTCGACGTGGCGGCTCAGCCCGGTGTCCACGGCGGACCAAACCATCCAAAACCCGTTGCCGAGGGGTGTCAACGCACCGCTGAACCCCTTGCACCACAAGTGGATACGTGTTTCGGACTAGGCCGGTTCAGCCCTCAGGCGCGGACCCTCAGGTCGGCCGGCAGGGGCGCCTCCAGCGCCGCCAGGGCCAGGCCCAGCCGGTCGGGCTTGAGCTGGCACCAGCTGCGCAGCGCGAGCCGGGCCAGGGACACCTGCCGGTATGCCGTGACGCGGGCCAGCAGCGCGTCCGCGCCGCCGGGGTCGGTGGCCAGGTAGGTCTCCAGGAACAGCCGCTCGGGGTCCTCACCGGTGGGAGCCGCCCCCGCGCCGGTCACCGCGCGGGCCTTGCGCGTGGTGACCGCCAGGTGCCCGACGAACTGCCCGACATCCAGGGCCGGGTCGGCGGTGCAGGTGTGCCCGAGGTCCACGACGCTGCTCATCGGCCCGTCGAAGATCACCCGCGAGGGCGTCAGGTCGCCGTGGGCGAACCCGGCCGGCCCCTCCCCCATCCCCAGCGCCAGCACCGCGGACAGGTGGGTCTGCAGCCGGGCGGCCAGGGCCGGCGCCAGCGGGGCGACCGCATCGAGGTCCTCGCGCAGGGCGTCCACGTCCCCACGCAGGGTGCGCGTGGGGCCCAGCCGCAGGCCGCAGGCGTGCCACGTCGCCGCGATCCGCGCACTGGCCCGCGTGGCGGACTCGACGGTCAGCTCCCCCGGGCCCGGCGCGGGCGCGCCGGCGTGCTGGGCACGGACCAGCCCGGGCAGCAACGGCGTCCCGGGCAGCGCCTCGAGCAGGACCAGGCCGAGGTCGGGGGCCTGTCCCTGCAGCCGGGGCACGAGGAAGGGGTGCGCCGCCTCCCCCGCTGCCTCGAGGTGCCCGCGCAGGGCGGTGGCCACCCGGCCGACGAGGCGGCCACGGTCGTCGGCGTCGACCCGGCCGTAGACGACCTGCTTGACCGTGCGTCGGGTCGGCCCGATCCGCCAGACCAGCTCGTGGCGCAGGACGGCGTGCCCACGCCGGGCGTACTGCACCACCCCGGTGCGGCACCCCTCCAGGCCCAGGCCGTCCAGCGACGCGGCCAGACCCGGCTCCAGGGCCCGGGTCAGCCGGGCGACGTCCGTGGCCCCGACCAGACCGGGCAGGTCGGGGTCCACCGGGAAGGCGTGCAGCACGAGCGAGAGCTCCGGCACCAGCGCGGCCGGCCGGGCGAAGGGGGCCAGGTCCTGGTGCCCGGCGGCCTGCTCCACCAACGGGACGGTCGCGGCGTGCCAGCGCTGGGCGAGCTCGGGTGCGGCGAACACGCGTCCGCCGACGAGGGTCTCCACGGTGTGGCCGGACGCGACGTGGCGCAGCCCGACGCGGTAGCGGACGGTGGCGCCGGCGCGGGGCTCGACGACCGCCTTGCCGGGGGTGCACCAGTCCAGCGCCCACGGCTCGCGCAGCAGGGACTGCAGCCGCGGCCCCATCGCGTCGGGGTCGAGTGCCTCGGTCAGCCCGGGGAGCGCCCGGCCCAGCGCCGGCGCGCGCAACGGGTCGAGGTCGCTCTGTTCCAGGGCCACGCCGACGGGTGCCACTGCGCGGCCGGTGAGCCGGCGGAACGTCTCCACCGTCGCGGGCAGCGGCACCGCCTCGTCCAGGGCCGCCTCGAACTCCTCGACCCGGCCGGCGCCGTCGGCCGTCGCCGCGCCCACCCCCATCGCCTGGCCGAACTGGCGCACGTAGAGGTCGGCATACAGGCCGCCGCGCTCGAGCAGGTCCGCCGGGGTGCCTTCCTCCAGGACCCGGCCCGCGGAGATGACCAGGATCCGGTCGACGTCGCGGATGAGGTTGAGGTCGTGCGAGACGATCACGGTCGAGCGGCCACGGACCAGGCCGGCGAGCGCCTGGCCGACCAGGTGGGTGGACTCGGCGTCCAGGCCGGTGGTCGGCTCGTCGAGCACGAGCACAGGGGTGTCCCGGATGAACGCCCGGGCGATGGCCAGCCGCTGGCGCTGACCGCCCGAGAGCGTGGCCGCCCGCTCGCCGAGGGCGGTGTCGTAGCCCTGCGGCATGGCCGTGACGAAGTCGTGGGCGTTGGCCAGCTTCGCCGCGGCGACGACCTCCTCGCGGCTCGCGCCCGGCCGGCCGTAGGCGATGTTGTCCGCGACCGTGCCGGTGAACAGCACCGTCTCCTGCAGCACCATGCTGATCTGCGCCCGCAGGGAGGCGATGGTGAAGGCCCGGATGTCGTGGCCGTCGAAGAGCACCGCTCCCGCGTGGGGGTCGTAGAGCCGGGGCAGCAGCTGGGCGATGGTGCTCTTGCCGGCGCCGCTGTGCCCGACGAGGGCCACCACCTCGCCGGGCTCGATGGTGAAGCTCACCTGGTCCAGCGCCGTGCGCAGCGGGGCGTCGTCACCGTCCTGGTCGCCGATCGGCTGGTAGGCGAAGCTGACGTCACGGAACTCGATGTGCCCGTGCAGCGGCGGGGCCTCGACCGCGTCCGGGGTGTCGACGACTGCGGGCTTGCGCTCCAGCAGCTCGGAGATCCGCTCGACGCTGGCATAGATCTTGCCGACGGTGTTCCACTCCTTGATGATCCGGCGGGTCGGCTTGAACATCCCCTGGATCAGCAGGATGAACGCCACCAGCAGGCCCGCGTCGATGACGTGGGCGCCGACCAGCCGGCTGCCGATCAGCACGACCGCGGCGATGACGACCGCCTCGAGCATGCTCACCGTGAAGCTGAACAGCGCCTCCAGCCGGGCGGTGCGCAGGATCGCCGCCATCGCCGAGCTGCTCTCGCTGGCGAACTTGCGCTCCTCGACGTCGCCGCGGCCGTAGGTCTGCACCACGCTGATGGAGGAGAGCATCTCCTGCGCGGTCGAGGCCAGGTCGCCCTCGCGGGCGCGCTGTTCCTTGGAGGCCTCCTTGATCCGTCGGGCGAACGCGTTGGACATCAGGGCCAGGACCGGCACGACCACCAGGGCGAGCAGCGCGATGCGCCAGGACTTCCACAGCAGGTAGGCCATCGTCCCTGTCAGCAGCAGGGCGCTGCCGAGCAGGTCGCTGACCGAGTCGCAGACGAACTCCTCCAGCGCCTGCACGTCGCTGGTGATCCGGCTCAGCACGTCGCCGGTGCGCCGGCGCAGGTGGAAGGCGAGCGAAAGACGTTGCAGGTGGCCGAACATCGCCGCCCGCAGGTTGTAGCCCAGGGTGCGCCCGGCCTTGGCCAGGGAGATCTCGGCCATCGAGTCGGACAGGCTGTTGACGGCGGTCACGACGACGATCGCGCCTGCCAGCACCACGATCGTGGAGCCTGCCGCCGGCCTCCAGGAGAACAGCTGCCAGCGGGCCCCGTCCTTGAGCACGTTGATCAGGGTGCCGATCAGGGCGGGCAGGGCGACGGCGGTGAGCGCCTCGAGGGTGAGCAGGACGACCGCGAAGAGCATGGAGCGACCCTGCGTGCCCGCGTAGCGGCGGAAGAGCGCGACGGTCCGGCGGGTGTCCCCGCGGCCGGCCCGGTCGCCCCGCCTGCGCATCAGCGCCGCCCGGTCATCCCGCCCGGCCCAGTGCCCGCAGCCGCGGCCAGGTGCGGGCGAAGCCGGGGTGGAGCCGTAGCTGGTCCACCAGCGACTCCCGGACCCAGCGCAGCGCCGCGCTCTCGGCGTTGAGCCGCACGGCCAGCAGGTGGGGGGCCTGCGCCACGACCGTCACGTAGGACCAGCCGCCGTGGTCGTCGACGAGCTCGTCGACGAGCTGCACCGCGCCGGCGACGATGCCGGTCTCCTCGGTCGCCTCGCGCAGCGCCGCCTCGTGCGGGCTCTCGTGGCTGTCGCGGGCACCACCGGGCAGCCCCCAGGTGTCGCCGTGGGCCGTCCAGGAGGCCCGGTGCTGCATGAGGATCCGCGGCTCACCCTGGGCGTCCAGGCTGCGCAGCATCAACCCGGCCGCGCCGTGCACGCCCCAGTGACGGTGGCCGTGGGCACACCAGGTCCAGCCGTTGCCGTCGCCGTGCACCCACCCATCATCGACCACCGGCCACCGGCAGGGGTATGCCCCCCGTTGACTTTCCGGGACGGGTCGCCGCGCCCTGCGGCCGGCAGCGACGGCGGGTCACCGACGCGCCCGGCCACTGACGCGCCGTGCAGGGACGCGCGGTGCAGGGATGCGCGCGCCGGCCGGGCCCATGCGGGATGCTGGTCCCGTGGACACGTCGATGGCGCACGCATGGGCCTAGGTGGGCAAGCCCCCGAGTGGGACGAGTACGACTGGATCCTGGTCCCGCCGGCGCGGCTGCCCGCCGGCCGGCCCGAGCCCCGGACCGGTCCCCCGAGCCGGCCCCGACCCGCGGGCGGCTCCAGCACCCGACCTTCCGGCCGGGCTGCGGCGGCGCCAGCGGCAGCACCACCGAAGGACGTCACCGACCTTGGCGAGGCCGTGCGCCTGTGGGTCGAGCAGGACCCGGTCTGGGCCGCCTCCGTCGCCCCCACCTTGCTGCTGGTGGACCTGGACAACCTGCGCGCGGGGCGGGTGCGCTGGCAGGACCGGATCACCGCGCTCGCCGCGCTGGCGCGGCGCTTCGACCACGTCACGATGGCGGGCCAGCACGACGCGGTGCGCCGGGCGCGGCCCCACCTCGGCGACCTCATCGAACACGCCCGGGCCGTCGACGACGGGCAGGACCTGGCCGACCACGTCCTGCTCGACGCCGCGAAGGCGATCCCGGCCCGGCAGCTGCGGGTGATGGTGGTGAGCAACGACGGGATCTTCGCCACGCTGAAGGACCGGGGGCCGCTGACCGTGCTCAGCCCCGACTACCAGGCCCTCAGCGACCAGCTTCGGGCCCGGGCCACCCGGCTGGCGGACCTGGCCTCGATGGAGCGGGAGGTCACCAACGCCCGCCGCCGCGTCGGCCGGCGACGCCGATCCACCACCTCACCGTCGCCCGCGACCGCAGGCCGCTGAGGCGGCGCCCACGACACGACGGGGCCCCCGTCCCTGCGAAGGGACGGGGGCCTCGTGGCTCAGCCGCCGAAGGACGGCCGGTGCATCAGAGCGCGCGAACCCGCTCGGCCTGCGGACCCTTGGGGCCCTGGGCGAGGTCGAACTCGACCCGCTGCGCCTCGTCGAGGGAGCGGTAGCCGTTGGTCTCGATCGCGGAGTAGTGGACAAAGACGTCGGGGCCGCCACCGTCCTGAGCGATGAAGCCGAAGCCCTTCTCCGCGTTGAACCACTTCACAGTGCCTTGTGCCATGGGAGTAACTCTTTCCTGATTAGCCGATGGAGCCGTCCCCGGACGGGGAGCTCCTGGCTGGTGCAACACCCACGGCCGCGCACCGAAGTGCTGGCCCTACGAAAAGAGCCCGCCGATCAAGGCGGGCTCGTCCTGAGAGGAACTGCAACGTCAACCACCACCACCGTAGCACCGCTGGGTCCCGAACCCCAGCCGGCGCCGCGGTCGAGGTCGCCTGGCAGCGGCATGGCAACGTCTTGGCAGAATCCTCCGACGAGCGAGCCTGCGCCGCCAGTGGTTGACTCCGGGCAGCGTGTCCCGTCGACCTCCCGGAAGGCACTCCATGACCATCCCCCGCAGAGCGTCCGGGCGGGCCGCCGCCCTCGGCGCGGTGTCCGCCCTCGCGGCCGCCCTCGCGCTGGCCCCCGGCGGCCCGGCCACCGCCAGCCCCGCCGTCCCGGCCGCAGGATCCCCCTCCGGCCCGGCGTCCGCACCGTCCTCCGGGCCACACGCCCGCGAGGACGCCTTCGCCCGCGCCGCAACGCAGTTCGGCGTTCCGCAGTCCGTCCTCGAGGCGGTCTCGTACTCCTGGACCCGCTGGGAGGGCCACGCCGGCCAGCACAGCACCGACGGCGGCTACGGACCCATGCACCTCGTCGACGGGGCGGCCTTCGAGCGCGACGGCCGCGACGGCATACCGGCCGGCGGCGAGCGCCGCCTGGCCGCGGACACCCTCGGGCGGGCCTCGGACCTGCTGGGGGTGAGCCCGCAGGTGCTACGTGACGACCCCTCGGCCAACATCCTCGGCGGCGCCGCGCTCCTGGCCGACAAGCAGCATGCCCTGGGCCTGCCCACGGGCACCTCCTCCGACCCGGGCGCGTGGTACGCCACCGTCGCCGACGCGAGCGGCTCGCCCGAGCGGGACACCGCGGTCACGTTCGCCGACGACGTGTATGCCGTGCTGGCCGCGGGCGCGGCGCGCACCACCGCGGACGGGCAGGCCGTCAGCCTCCCCCCGACCCGCTCGACGCCCCGTCGCGCGGACGTGACCCGGCTGCACCTGGCGGCCCCCCGCACCGACCCGCGCCTGGACTGCCCGCCGGGCCTCGGCTGCGCCTGGGTGCCCGCGCCCTACGCGCAGTACGGGCCGGGCGCCGGGGACTACGGCAACCACGACGTGGCCCACCGGCCGGTGTCGCCGCGGCTGACCACCATCGTCATCCACGACACCGAGTCCAGCTGGGACACCACGCTCAAGCTCGTCCAGGACCCCACCTACCTGGCGTGGAACTACACGGTCCGCTCCTCCGACGGGCAGGTCGACCAGCATCTCGACCCGAAGGACGTCGGCTGGCACGCCGGCAACTGGTACGTCAACGCCCACTCGATCGGCATCGAGCACGAGGGCTTCGCGGCCCAGGGCGCCACCTGGTACTCCGAGCCGATGTACCGCGCCTCCGCCCGCCTGGTGCGCCACCTCACCGACGAGTACGGCATCCCGCGCGACCGGGCCCACATCATCGGCCACGACCAGGTGCCGGGGACGACGCCGTCCACCGTGGCCGGGATGCACTGGGACCCGGGCCCGTACTGGGACTGGGAGCACTACTTCGCCCTCATGGGCGCCCCGCTCTCGGCCCGTCACGGCGCGCCCGGCCACGACGTCGTGCGGATCCTGCCGGGCTTCGAGAACAACATCCAGCCGGTGACCGGGTGCACCACGGCCGGGGCTCCGTGCCCGGCCCAGGGGACCAACTTCGTCCCGCTGCACACCGCTCCCGACGCGTCCTCCCCGCTCGTCAGCGACACCGGATTGCACCCCGACGGCAGCCCCAGCACCACGGAGGTCGCCGACATCGGGGCCCGTGCGACCGCCGGCGTGGAGTACGCCGTGGCCGGCCGCTCGGGTGACTGGACCGCCATCTGGTACCTCGGGCAGAAGGCGTGGTTCCTCAACCCGACCCACGAGCGCACGGCCATCACGGTCGGGGGCCTGCTCGTGACCCCGAAGGCCGGGCGCACCTCGGTGCCGGTCTACGGCCGGGCCTACCCTGAGGCGTCGGCCTACCCGGCCGGGGAGACCCCGCAGGCGGTGGTGCCGCTGCAGTACTCGATGGCGCCGGGCCAGCGATACGTGCTCACCGACGCGGCCGTGCCGACCGACTACTACAAGGCCAAGACGTTCTCGCCGGACACCCCCGGCGACCACGTCGACATCGTGGGCCAGGACCGCTACTACGAGGTGTCCTTCGGGCACCGGGTGGCCTACGTTCGGGCCGCGGACGTGGACGTGGTCGGCCGCTGAGGCGGCCCGTCTGACCAGCCGGCACGACAGCACACGAAGGGGGCGCACCATCGCGGTGCGCTCCCTTCGTCGTCCCCTGCATGCCCGCCTCACCCCTCCTTGACCACGGCGTACCAGACCCGGTCGGCCACCCGGACCTCCGCCTCGCCGAGCTCGAGCATGCGGCGGTAGATCTCGCGCCGGTTCACCGACGTCTGCAGGTCGGTGTTGCGCAGGGAGTCGTGCATCGCGGCGCGGTAACGCTTCTCCATCCCCCGCTCGGCCGCGACCGCCGCGTCGGCGTGCGCCGTGGCCGCGTCGGGGTCGGCCGCCAGGGACGGCAGGGCAGCTGCCAGCTCCCGCAGCACGTCGAGGGCGATCGCGGCCATGTCGGCCAGTGCCGGGTCCGGTTCCAGCTCGAGCGCCTCGGCCTCGCGCAGCACGTTCTTGGCCGTGTTGAGGACCATGTCCAGCCGCTCGGACAGCGTGAACAGGTCCTCCTGGTCCACCGGGGTGCTGAAGGCCACGCGCAGCTGCCCGGACAGCTCCCGCCGGATGGCGTCCGCCTGGTGCTCCGCCTCGCGCACCGGCGCCCCCGTGCCGGTGCCACACGCCCACGCCACCATCGCGGTCAGGCCCGTGACGGTGACCTCGGCCTGGCGAGAGAGCGTGCCGATGACGTCGGGCGTCTCGGGCAGGAACCAGTGCCGCCTCATCCGAGCTCCCGGGCCACCAGCCCGCCGACGGCGCCCATGAGGGCACAAGAGGGCAGGGTTACCAGCCAGGCCAGCAGGATCTCCTGCACCACCGGCCAGCGCACGTGCCGTCGACGTTGTGCCGTGCCGACCCCGACCACCGAGGACGCCACGACGTGCGTGGTGCTGACCGGCGCCCCCAGGAACGCCGCCACGCCGATCACCCCGGCGCTCGAGCCCTGGCTGACCAGGCCGTCCAGGGGGCGGATCCGGTAGATGCCGCGGCCGATGGTGCTGGCGATCCGCCAGCCCCCGAGGGCCGTCCCGACGGTGAGGGCGGTGGCACAGACGACCTTTACCCACGGGGGCACCACAAAGGCGTGGATCTGCCCGGACACGACCAGCGCCAGGGTGATCAGGCCCATCGTCTTCTGGGCGTCGTTCGTGCCGTGGGAGAACGCCAGTGCCGAACCAGTGACCCACTCCGAGCGGAGGATGGGCTTCTGCACCGTCTGCCGTGCGCGGCGAAGGGCCCGCCGGGCGAGCAGCTCCACCGCCCACCCGGCCACGGCTCCCACCAGCGGGGAGATGGCCAGCCCGATCAGCACGCCCCACACCCCGACCGGGCGGAGGCCGTCCAGGCCGCCCCAGCTGACCGCGGAGGCCCCGGAGTCCACCACGGCCGCGCCCACGAGGCCACCCACCAGCGCGTGGGAGGACGACGAGGGCAGCCCGCGCCACCAGGTGAGCAGGTTCCACGTCAGTGCCGCGCCCAACGCGGCGACGAGGATGCCCAGGGTGCTCGCAGGGTTGACCTTGATGATCCCACCCACGGTGTCGGCGACCGCGGTGCCGGCGATGACCGGGCCGAGCAGGTTGAACACCGCGCACAGCATGACCGCCCCGCCCGGGGTCGCCGCGCCCGTCGCGACCATCGCCGCCGTGACGTTGGAGGAGTCGTGGAACCCGTTGGACACGTCGAAGGCGACTGCCAGGACGACGACCAGGACCAGGGCCCACTGCATGGGACCAGTCAAGACCCGGTCGAGGCCGCGCACATCAGGTGGACGGGTGAGACAGCCGGTTCGCGGCACGGGGACCACAGCGGCCTCCGGCGGGCCGGGGCCTGCGCCTCCAAGGTGTCCGATCCGTGGAACCGCAACCACTTCGTTGCCCGGAAGTCCCTACCCGGACAGGCGCGCCGCGCGATCATCGGAGAGGATGGCGCGCGCTCGGGAAGTGTGGGAGGGGGTGGACCGGTGGACGACATCGAGGATTCCCCACGAGCCCTGCGCAGCCGCCGCCTGCGCCGCCGGCACACCGTCGTCCTGGTCTCGGTCCTGTCCCTCATGGTCCTCGCCTTCGGCTACTCGGCCGCCTACTACAGCGGCTGGCGCCCCTCGGCCATCGCGGCCGGACAGACCTGCACCCCGGTGGCCGTCCCGGCCCCACGACCGGCCAGCTTCGTCCTCAACGTCTACAACGGCAGCGACCGGGCCGGCCTGGCCCACAACACCTCCAGGGTCCTGGCGCGTCGCGGCTTCCGCATCGGCAAGGTCGCCAACGACCCCGCCCAGGGCGTCGTCCGCGCGCCGGCCGAGGTGCGCTACGGCGACAAGGGGCTGGACGCCGCGCTCCTGGTGGCCGGGCTGGTCGCCGATGCCCGGCTGGTCAACGACACGCGCACCGACACCCGGGTGGACCTCGTGCTCGGTCCGGACTTCCGCTCGCTCAAGCCGGCGCCGCCGCTGCCCATGCCGGCTCCGGGCAAGGTCACGGTCAACGTGCTCAACACGACCTTCCGCACCGGCCTGGCCAGCACCGTGGCCGCCGAGGTGCGTACGCGCGGCTTCCACGTCGCCAAGGTGGGCAACGACCCGACCCGGGTCGTGCTCGGTACGGCCGAGGTCCGCTACGGCGAGGACGGGGAGCCGGCCGCGCGGCTGCTGGCCCGGCAGGTCCAGGACGCCAAGATGGTGCTCCTGCCCCGGACCGGCGCCACGGTGGACCTCGTGCTGGGCAACGCCTACACCGTGCTGGTGCCGGCGGCCCAGGCCGCCGTGCCGCCCCCGCCCAAGGCCCCGACCCCGATGGTCACCCGCCCCGGCTGCTGAGCCCGCCAGGCCGTCACAGGCGTCGCCCGGACACCAGCACCCGCGCCGCCTCGCGCCACAGGCCGCTGCTGCACGAGGTGTAGTTGGTCCAGGTCGCGCCCTGCACGATGGCCATGCAGTCTGCGGCCCGCTCCCGCGCCGTCCCGGCCGAGCCGCCGAAGGTGCGCATGAGCGCGACGTCGGCGCCGGCGGAGCTCCCGTAGACCCAGATCGCCAGCGCGTGGCTGTACTCGTGCACCACCACCGAGTAGAGGATGCCCGTGGGCACGCGCGGGGAGATCGTCACCTCACGGGTGGCGAGGTTCGTGGCGCCGTAGTGGCCGTAGCGGTCACTCCAGACCCAGGCGGACACCACGCCGGGCCGGTATGCCGGGATCCGCCCGACCGCGTAGCGCAGGGCCGAGGGCACCCCCGCCACGCCGGCCGGCGCCGGCGCGGAGGTCGTCCGCAGGGTCGGCTTCGGCTTCGGCCGGGGTCGCGGCGCGGGTCTCGAGGTGGGTCTCGCGGCCGGCCGGGCCGTCGGTGGCGCCGGGGTGGGCCGCCGGACCGGTGGGGTGGTACGGGCGGGTGCCGTCGCGGTAGGCGTCGGGGCGCTCGTGGGCGCCACCGCGGTGGCCGATGCCGTGCCGCCTGTCCTGCCCCCGGTCGGTGCCCCCGGCGAGGGGGAGGCGGCCACGAGGGTCGCGGACCTCGTCTGCGGGACGCGGGCCGCCAGCGCCATCGTGCCGGTTGCCAGGAGCAGGGCCGCCGCGCCGAGGACGGCGGGGGCGCGCAGGGGGTGTGGGGATCCAGCCATGAGGTGCCTCGTGAGGGACGGGCGGCCGCGGGGAAAGGCCGCTTCCCTCGACCGTGTGGCCCGGGACCGTCGCGCGCGTCGGCCTCGAGCACCAGTGCCGGCTCGCCCCGATGCCGGAGCCGCAGGGGTGATGACACCCGGCTCTCGCGGGTGTAGCCCGCCGGGACGCGTGGGAACGGCCGGCACCCGCTGCAGGGTGGTAGACCTACGCCATGAGCCGACTGCTGCTGGGCCCGCTGCTGCGACACGTCGGCGAGGAGGACGCCACCGTCTGGGTCGAGACCGACGCGCCATGCACCGTCGAGGTGCTCGGCCACGCCGAGCGCACGTGGACCGTCGCCGGGCACCACTACGCCGTGGTCACCGTGCAGGGCCTGGCACCCGGCTCGGTCACCGACTACCAGGTGTCCCTCGACGGTGAGGTGGCATGGCCACCGGCCGACACGGCATACCCGCCCTCACGCATCCGGACGCTGTCCCCCGGCCGCGAGGTGACGCTGGCATTCGGCTCCTGCCGCTACGCCACCCCGGACGCGGTCGGCGACGACAGCCACTTCGCCCCGGACGCGCTGGACGCCTATGCCCGCCGCATGATGCGCCTGCCGGTCGAGAGCTGGCCGGACGCGCTGCTGCTGGTCGGCGACCAGGTCTACGCCGACGAGACCTCCGAGGCGACGCAGCAACGCATCCGCGAGCGCCGCGACCCCGACCAGGCGCCGGGCCTGGAGGTCAGGGACTTCGAGGAGTACACGTGGCTCTACCACGAGTCGTGGTCGGACCCGCAGGTGCGCTGGCTGCTCTCGACCATCCCCAGCTCGATGATCTTCGACGACCACGACGTGCGCGACGACTGGAACACCTCCGGGTCCTGGCGCCGCGAGATGCAGGCCACCGACTGGTGGCAGGAGCGCATCATCGGTGGCCTGTCGTCGTACTGGGTCTACCAGCACCTCGGCAACCTCTCGCCGCAGGGACTGGAGCAGGAGACGCTCTACCAGAAGGTGCGGGCGCACGAGGGTGACGCCGAGGAGCTGCTGCGCGAGTTCGCCACGGCCGCCGACAAGGAGGCCGACGGCCACAAGGGCGCGCAGTGGTCGTTCCGGCGCGACCTGGGCCCGGTCCGCCTGGTGGTGCTGGACTCCCGGTGCGGGCGCGTGCTCGACGGCGAGGCCCGCTCCATGCTCTCCGAGCGTGAGTTCGCCTGGGTGGCCGAGCAGGTGCAGGGCGACTACGACCACCTGCTGGTCGGCACGTCCCTGCCCTGGCTGCTGCCGCGCGCCCTGCACGACGTGGAGTCCTGGGACGAGCGACTCGCCAGCGGGGTGCAGGGCCGCCGGCTGGCCCGCTGGGGCGAGAAGGCACGCCGGGGCGCCGACCTCGAGCACTGGGCGGCGTTCCGCAAGTCCTTCGACTGGCTGACCGACCTGTTCGCCCGCGTCGGCCGGGGCGAGACCTCACCCAGCGGTCGCGCGCCGGCCACCATCTGCGTGCTCTCCGGCGACGTCCACCACGCGTATGCCGCGCAGGCCGACTTCCCGCGAGACCTCGACAGCGCGGTCTACCAGCTCACCTGCTCGCCGCTGCACAACTACGTGCCGTGGTTCATGAAGGTCGTCTTCCGGGTCACCTGGTGGCGGGCCACCGAGAAGTCGGTGCGGTTCCTGCTCAAGCGGGTCTCGCACGTCCCGGCGGTACCGATCGAGTGGCGGCGCCTGTGCGGGCCGTTCTTCGGGGACCAGATCGCCACGCTGACCCTGCACGGACGCTCGGCCGGGGTGCGTTTCGAGCAGACCCGCCACGACCCGAAGGCGGGGCCGGTGCTGGGCGCGGTGAGCGAGCTGACCCTGTCCTGACGCCGTCCTGACCCCGTGGTCCGGGGACGGCGGGCTCCCCCGCCGGACGCTGCATGCTCATCCTGCGCTCACCCCGCGCTCACCCGGCGCTCACCCCGCCGCGCGAGGCTGACCTCGTCCGTTCGGCCGATGGTCGGGACCTTCGGCACTACGGCATCGTGTGGGCCGTTGGGACGGTAGGGACACCGCCCCGACGACCCGCGACGCTCGACTGCGCCGGATGCCCGGCCGCCCCGGTTGAGATGTCCGTTTCGTGGGTAACCAGAGGGGCACCGACGGCGAAGGTGAGACGACATGCTGCAGACTCAGCAGAGCGCTTCGAGGTCCAGCTCCCGTGAGGACCTGGCGAGGATCCTGACAGGTGTCCACTACCCGGTCACCGCCGAGGACCTCATGGTGCTGGCGTTGCGCCGCCGCACCCCGAGCGAGGTGCTGTGGCAGCTCAACCAGCTCCCCTACGACCGGCGCTTCAACAGCGCCGCGGACGTGGCCGGCTACCTCGACACCGTCGCCGCACCCACGCTGGGCCGCAACTGACCGCCGGCCACCCGGCTCACCCCGCAGGCATCGACGCCCACGCGTCGATGCCTGCGTGCATCCTGGCTCGCAGCTGAGCCGGAGCGAACGACGCGTCGACACCGGAGCGCGCCAGGTCCGCGAGCTGGTCGTCACTCCACCCGAAGGTGACGCGGACCCGCGCATACTCCTGGCTGAGGCTCACCCCGAGCACCGAGGGCACATCGGTGTTGAGGGTGACGCGCAAGCCGGCGTCGACCAGCCGGGGCAACGGGTGGGATGTCCAGTCGCGGACGAGTCCCAGCCCGACGTTGGAGGACGGGCACACCTCCAGCGCGATGCCGCGGTCGCGGACCTCGGCCACCAGCCCCGGATCGTCCAGCACCCGGATGCCGTGCCCCAGCCGCTCGGCCCGCCCTGCCCCGATGGCCTCCCGGATGCTGTCCGGGCCGCAGGCCTCGCCCGCGTGGTGCACCAGGTGCAGGCCGGCCTCGGCCGACTCCCGGACGAGCGGCTCGAACGGCGCCAGCGGGTAGCTCTCCTCCCCCGCCACGCCCCAGCCGAGGACGCCGTCGTCGCGGTGGCGGAGCGCGAGGTCCACGGTGCGCCTCGCCCGCTCCACCGGCCGCCGCCGCGAGTGGTCCAGCAGGACCCCGGTCGTGACGCCGTGCCTCGCCTCCCCCTCGCGCAGGCCGGCCAGGACCGCCTCCAGCGGCATCGAGGGGTCGCCGAGCCGCTCACCGTGCGCCGCCGCGGTGAAGGTCACCTCCGCGTATGCCGTGCCGTCACCGGCCTCGTCCTCGCAGAACTCCCGCGCGATGCGGGTGAAGTCCTCGGGCCGTTGCAGGCAGGCGCGCACGAGCGCGTTCTGGTCGGCGAAGTCCCGGAAGTCCGCGAAGCGGGTGCGACCTGCGGCCAGGTGCTCCGGCACCGGGACGCCGTTGGCATCACCGATCTCGCGCAGTGTCTTCCAGCGCACCGTGCTCTCCAGGTGGACGTGCAGGTGGGCCTTGGGTAGCAGGGTCAGGTCGCGCACGCCGCGGACCCTACTCGTGCGCCGCCGCCCTCCGCGCAGGCCACCGCCGCCGCCCTCCGCGCAGGCCACGGGCGGGGCGCGCGGCATACACGTGATGGGAACCGACCTCCGGGGAACAACAGGTGCCCGCGGCCGGTTGCCCCCTCGCGTGACCCTCCCGCTCTCCGTCCTGGACCTGTCCCCCGTCGCCTCCGGCCGCCCGCCGTCGCAGGCGCTGCACGAGACCGTCGAGCTGGCCCGCAGCACCGAGGCCGCCGGCTACTCCCGGTTCTGGGTGGCCGAGCACCACAACATCGCCAGCGTCACCAGCAGCGCCCCCGAGGTGATGATCGCGACGGTCGCCGCGGCCACCTCGCGGATCCGCGTCGGTGCGGGCGGGATCATGCTGCCCAACCACGCCCCGCTCAAGGTCGCCGAGACCTTCCGCGTCCTCGAGGGCCTGCACCCCGGGCGCATCGACCTGGGCCTCGGCCGGGCGCCGGGCACCGACCAGCTGACCGCGTTCGCGCTGCGCCGCAGCCGGGAGGCGCTGGCGGCCAACGACTTCCCGCAGCAGTACTCCGAGCTGCTCGGCTACGTCGACGGCTTCCCCGACGAGCACCCGTTCGCGCCGGTCGTCGCCCAGCCCACCGACGCGGCCCTGCCGCCGGTGTGGATCCTCGGGTCCAACCTGTACGGCGCCCAGGCCGCGGCGGCTTACGGGACGGGCTTCGCCTATGCCGGGCACTTCGGCGAGGCCGACCCGGCCGAGGCGATCCGGCTCTACCGCGAGGGCTTCCGCCCCTCCGGTCGCCCCGGCGACCCGGACGCCCCGCGGGCCATCCTGGCCGTCGCGGCGATCGTGGCGCAGACCGATCAGGAGGCGCAGGTACTGGGCCGGGCGGCGGCGCTGTCGATGGTGAGGCTGCGCCAGGGCCGCCCGGGGCCGCTGCCCTCGCCCGAGGAGGCCGCCGCACACCCGTGGACCGCGCAGGAGGAGCAGGTGGCCCAGGCGTTCTCGCGGTTCGCCACCGTCGGCACCCCCGACGTGGTCTGGGAAGCCCTGCAGCGCCGCGCCAAGGACGCCGACGCCGACGAGCTGATGGTCACCACGAACGTGCACGACCCGGCCGCGCGGCGGCGGTCCTACGACCTGCTCGCGCGCGTCGCGGGCCTGCGGGACTGAGAGGGACGCCACGGCGGACCCGACGGGGTCCGATTTGTGTCATTCCGGCATGTGCGAAACGGTGGAGTGGTCCCCGAACGCTACGGAACGGAGAGCGAGCTCGTGCTCACCCTCACCGAGAACGCCAGCACCATCGTCAAGGCCATCACCGAGCAGACCAGCTCCGCCGACAGCGCCGGTCTGCGCTTCAGCCCCAACGTCGCCGGCGGCCAGGGCCTGGACGTCGCCCCCGTGGAGGCGCCCGAGCCTGGTGACCAGGTCGTGGAGGAGGGCGGCGCGAAGGTCTACCTCGAGGAGACCGCGGCCGTGGCCCTCGGCGAGCAGATCCTCGACGCCGCCGTCGACGAGTCCGGCACCGTGCAGTTCAGCATCGCCCCGCAGAACGGCGCGACGGTCGCGGGCTGACACCCCCCAGACCTCACGCGAAGGGCGCCTCACCGATCGGTGAGGCGCCCTTCGCCGTTCAGTCAGGGATTCACCTCAGCGGCGCTGGAGGGCCTTGAGTGCCTCCAGGGCCGTGTCCGCGTGGGTGGTGAAGTTGGTCTCGCTGCTGACCACCTCGCGGATCGTGCGGTCGGTGTCGATGACGAACGTCGCGCGCTTGACGTAGGAGACCAGCTTGCGCTTCACGCCGAACCCGGCCGCGACCGTGCCGTCCGGGTCGGACAGCAGCGGGTAGTCGAAGCCGTGGGTGTCCGCGAACTGCTTCTGCGCGGACACCTCGTCGCGGCTGATGCCGACGCGCTGGCCGCCCGCGGCGGCGAACTCCGCCGCGAGGTCCCGGAAGTGGCAGCTCTCCTGGGTGCAGCCACCGGTCATGGCGGCGGGGTAGAAGAACAGCACGACGGGCCCGTCGAGCAGCAGGGTGCTCAGCCGGGTGGGAGTGCCGTCCTGGTCGGGCAGCTCGAAGTCGGGGGCCTGGTCGCCCACGCTCAGGGTCTTCATGCTCGGGCCTTCCTCTCATACAGGTGCACGGGCGGGGAGTCGCCGTCGTTCAGACGGCGCCCTTCTTCGGCGGGAGCGGGACGAAGCCGCTGGTCCGCCTGACGTAGTCCACGTAGCCGGGACGGCGCGAGGACATGTCCTTCTCCAGCAGCGGCTTGCCGGTGCCCTTGGCCAGCAGCCACGTCATCACCACCGGCGAAAGCACCGTGAGGACGCCCGGCCACGTGCTGAACGCGATGACGGACAGACCCCACCACACGCACGCGTCGCCGAAGTAGTTGGGGTGCCGGGTGTAGCGCCACAGGCCGGTGTCGAGCACCTGGCCCCGACTGGCCGGGTCGTTGCGGAAGCGGGTCAGCTGCCAGTCGCCGACCGTCTCGAAGAAGAAGCCGACCAGCCAGACGAGGGCACCGGCCCAGGCGACCCACCCGAGCGGCGCCGGCTCGAAGCAGGCCACCTGCACCGGCAGCGACACGAACCACATGACCGCGCCCTGGGTCAGGTAGACCTTGCGCACGGCATACCAGGTGGGGTTGCCCGGCGCGCTGGCGAGCATCTCGGCATACCGGGGGTCCTCGCCGTGGCCGCGGGAGCGGCGCCCGATGTGGATGGCGAGGCGCGCGCCCCACACCACGGTCAGGAGGGTGACGAGCAGGCGACGCCCCGCGTCGCCCTCCCCCGCGGACAGCGCGTATGCCGTGAGTGCCACCGCCGCGAAGCCCAGCCCCCACGCCACGTCGACCACGGCGTGCTTGCCGAGGCGCAGGGCGACGAGCAGCGTCACGCCGAGGACGACGACGACAGCCACGACGGTGAACGGCAGCGCGGCGGCGAACGCCCCCCAGGGGAAGGCCATCACCAGGTCCGCACCGGCGGCATGCCACTGACGCCGCCGGCGCTCGGCCTCACCGCGAGGATCTGGTCGACGCCCATGCGGTTCTCCTCGAAGGACAGCGCGCTGCCGACCATGTAGAGGCGCCACACCCGGGCGACCTCCTCGCCGACCATGGCGACGACCTCGTCCCAGCGCTCCTCGAGGGTGGCGTACCAGGCGTGGATGGTGCGCACGTAGTGCTCGCGCATCACGTGCACGTCGCGGACCTCGAGGCCGGCCTGCTCGAGGAGGTCGACGGTCTCGCCGACCGGGCGCATCCACATGTCGGGGGCGATGAACGCCTCGATGAACGGGCCGCCACCGGGGTGGTGGCCCTTGCGCGACATCTGCTGGACCAGCACCCGGCCACCGGGCTTGAGCCGGCTGTGGATGAGCCCGGTGAAGACCGGGTAGTTCTCCCTGCCGACGTGCTCCCCCATCTCGATCGAGGTGACCGCGTCGAAGCCGGTCTCCGGCACCTCCCGGTAGTCCTGAAGCCGGACCTCGACCCGGTCGCCGAGGCCGCGCTCGTCGACCCGCGCCTGGACGAACGCCCGCTGCTCGGCGGAGAGGGTGACCGCCAGGACGTGCGCGCCGAAGTGCTCCGCGGCATACAGGGTCAGCGAGCCCCAGCCGCAGCCGATGTCGAGCATCCGCATGCCCTCGCGCAGGCCGAGCTTGCGGCAGACGAGGTCGAGCTTGTCCCGCTGGGCGTCCTGCACCGTGTAGGACGGGTCGTCGCTGGCCCAGTACCCGCAGGAGTAGGCCATGTGCGGGTCGAGGATCAGCGCGTAGAAGTCGTTGGACAGGTCGTAGTGGTGCGCGATGACCTGCCGGTCGCGGCCCAGGCTGTGCAACCGGCCGCGCAGCCGGGCCTGGGAGGCCGGCGGCACCGGCGGACGGCCGATCGCGCCGAGCTCCCGGGCGGTGCGAACGGCCTGGAGCAGCAGCGCGGGCGTCGGGCGCGGCGTGACGCTGCGCTCCCGGGCGGTGCGCCAGACCCGGCGGAAGCCGTCGAGCACGTCGCCCTCGACATCGATCTCACCCGTGACGTAGGCCTGCGCCAGGCCGAGCTCACCGGGGTGGAACAGCAGGCGACGCAAGGCATCCGGCGAGGTGACGGTGATGACGGGGGCGTCTGCGGGACCGTGCTCGGCGCCGTCCCAGGTCCGCAGTCGGAGCGGCAGCTCGCCGCCGAACATCGGCTCGACGAGCTCGCCGAGCCTGCGGGCGATCGAACGGCTGCCGTCGACCTGCGCGGCGGGGCGGGTCTGCGTGGTCGTCACGTGCGGTTCCTCCTGCTGGTCGCCGTCGACCGGAGGTCCCGGCCGCCCTCGCCGCCATCCTGCCTGAGCACGCCCGCGCGGGCGCGGCGGCAGGGAGTGCCGGCGACGCACCGGTGGTTCGGAGCCGCCCTCCGGGCGGATTGGCCGGTATGCCGTGCCGTTCCCTCGGGCGCGCGGCGCCAGGGCCGGGCTCCTGAGCGCCCGGGCTGCCTGAGCCGCCTGCGGTCGGCCACCGCACCTGTCGGCACGGGTGGCTGCGGTCGGTGGTGAGTGCCAGCATCGAAGGCACGGCAGCATTCATCGACGAGGACGGGGTGTGCCATGCCGGGGACTGTCCGACCCATCACCGACGAGCGCGACGGCCTGATGGCCTACCTCGCGCAGATGCGCCAGGTCCTGCGCCTGACCGCATGGGGGCTGACCGACGAGCAAGCACGGGCGACGCCGACCGCGAGCAGCCTCAGCATCGGCGGCATCATCAAGCACGTGGCGACCGCCGAACGGATCTGGAACGAGCGGGTGCGCGACGTGCCGCAGACCTACGGCCGTGAGGACTACGCCGCCAACTTCCGGCTCGCCCACGACGAGACGCTGCAGGACGCCCTTGACCTCTACGACACGGTGGCCACCGAGACCGAGGCGGCGATCGCCGAGGTCGGCGACCTGGGCCAACCGGTGCCGGTGCCGCGGGACTCGCCCTGGTTCCCCCAGGACGTCGAGGCGTGGTCGGTGCGCTGGGTGCTGCTCCACCTGATCCAGGAGACCGCGCGTCACGCCGGCCACGCCGACATCGTGCGCGAGTCGATCGACGGGGCCACGGCCTTCCCCCTCATGGCCGCCGCCGAGGGCTGGCCGGAGACGCCCTGGATGAAGCCATGGACCCCGCCGGTCGAGACGGGTCGGCCATGAGGCGCACCCTGCTGGCCACCTCGCTGGCCTCGGCCGCCACGGCGCTCATCGGCAGCCTCGGCACGGACCCTGAGTCACGGTGGTACCGCTCGCTGGAGAAGCCGCCGTGGCAGCCTCCGCCCGTCGCCTTCCCTCTGGTGTGGACCCCGCTCTACGGCCTCATCGCGTGGGGCACGGCCCGGATGATCGACGCCGAGCCCGACCCCGCCACCCGCCGCCGGCTCGCAGCCCTGGTGGCCGCCGACCTCGCCGCCAACGCCGCCTGGTGCTGGGTGTTCTTCAAGGGCAGGTCGCCGCGGCAGGGCCTGGCCGCCATCGCCGTCCTCGACGGGCTCAACCTCGCCTTGGTCGACCAGGCTCGCCGCCGCGATGCGCGTGCGGCGGGTGCGCTGGCCCCGTACGCCGCGTGGGGATTGTTCGCCACCGCCCTGAACGCCGCCATCTGGCGCCGCAACCGCTGAGCTCGC